>DAINRK010000244.1:0-6837 GCA_036741855.1 Anaerolineales bacterium | reverse complement strand
TAGGTCATTTACTGTCCGTACACGTTCGTATATCGGTAATGCAAGTGATCCACATCTTCTTGTGAAATTACATCAGGGACGCCAATTTGCATGGCAAGCCAAACTGTCCTCGCATTGTCTTCCGTCATCACTGCGGCTTTGACCGCGGCTTTTGCATTCTTTCCAATCGTGAACACACCATGATTTTTGAGCAGAACCGCAGGCGACTTGCCAATGCTTTCCAGAACAACTTTGCCAATCGCATCGTCGCCGATCAACGCAAAGCCTCCGCACGGAATGGGACCGCCAAATTCATCGGCAATCGCGGTTAACACCACAGGAATCGGTTTGTTCACAGCAGCAAATGCCGTGGCATAAGCGGAATGCGTATGCACCACTCCGCCGACATCGGGACGATGTTTGTAAATATATAAATGGCTGTACACATCCGAGGATGGCTTGTAATCGCCTTCGACCATCTTGCCATCGATATCCACTACAACCATATGCTCTGGGCGCATTTCTTCGTAGCGAATTCCGCTTGCCTTGATGACTACGAGTCCAGTGTCCGGATCGCGCGCGCTGACATTGCCACCCGTCCACACGACAAGATTGTTCTTCGGTAGTTCAAGATGTAACTGCACCAATTCTTCCTTGAGTTTTTCAAGCATGTTTACGGACTCGCTTCCTTATCGAAAATTTTCTACTTCAGCCCTTCTACAGCGGTTCTCTCGATGATAAGTCCCATTTTGTAACGTTCCATGAACGTTCAAAAGCCATCGACATCCTTTTGATCGGGAGCTATCGTTGTGCCATTTTCGCCTGCGAAGACTCTATTAGAGAGATAGGCTTCCAAAGGTTCATTGGTTGCCTTATGGATCATATAGGAAGCAAGCAATGCAATTCCCCATGCGCCACCCTCGCCTGCGGTCTGCATCACGGAAACGGGTACATTCATTGCCGCTGCCATAATCTTTTGGCCGACTTCTTTTGTCTTGAAGAAGCCGCCATGACCGAGGACCTGGTCGATCTTAACATGCTCCTGTTCAAAGAGGATGTCCAATCCGATCTTCAATGCACCGAGCGCCGAGAACAGATGCACACGCATGAAGTTCGAAAGTGTGAAACGGCTTTCCGGGGTACGGACGAACAGTGGACGGCCTTCTTCAAGATGCGTGATGTGTTCGCCCGAAAGATAATTGTAGGCAAGCAGTCTGCCGCCATCCGCATCGCCCGTGAGTGCTTTTTGATACAGCATTTCATACAATTTGGATTCGTTTACTTCCAACCCAAGGACAGTAGTGAATTCCTGGAATAAATCAACCCATGCATTGAGATCGGAAGTACAGTTGTTACTGTGTACCATGGCTACAGGCTTGCCGGTGGGCGTCGTCACCATGTCGATCTCGGGATACACCTTCGATAAATCCTTTTCCAGGACGATCATGGCAAAGACTGATGTACCCGCGGACACATTGCCCGTGCGCTCCGCCACGCTGTTAGTTGCAACCATGCCTGTGCCTGCATCACCCTCGGGTGGACAAAACGGGATACCTGCCCGCAGTTGTCCGGTGGGGTCAAGCAGCTTTGCACCTTCTCCAGTAAGAACGCCTGCGGCTTCTCCTGCGACAAGGACCTTGGGCAGGATGTCCTGGAGTTTCCACGGGAGCTTGTCCACTTCGAACCGTTTGTTGAACAGTTCTAACATGCGTTCATCGTAGTTGTTGGTTTTGCTATCGATGGGGAACATGCCGGAGGCTTCGCCAACGCCCAATACCTTTTGGCCCGTCAGTTTCCAATGAACATAGCCTGCCAGCGTGGTTAGAAGGCTGATATCCCCGACGTGGGGTTCTTCGTTCAATATCGCCTGATAGAGGTGAGCGATGCTCCAACGCTGGGGAATGTTGAATTGGAACAAATCCGTCAGTTTCTCTGTAGCATCCCCGGTGATGGTGTTTCGCCATGTACGAAATGGGACGAGCAGATTTCCGTCCCGATTGAATGCCAGATAACCATGCATCATGGCACTGAAACCAATGGCGCCTACGGTCTGGAGCGGAGTGTTGTACTTTTCCAGCACCTCTTTGCTGAGGTTGCGATAACTTTCCTGCAAACCCGTCCAAACATCATCGAGACTGTAAGTCCAGATACCACTCTCATATCGGTTCTCCCACTCATGGCTGCCTGAAGCGATTGGCGCATGGTCCTCGCCAATCAGCACCGCCTTGATACGCGTCGAGCCAAGTTCGATGCCAAGAACGGTCATTCCGCCTTCAATTGCTTTTTGGACATCGTTTCTATTCGAAGTACTCGCCATCTTACACCTCAATGATGATTTTCAAACCCTCACGTCGCTGTGCCAGGCGGAAGGCCTCGACGGCCTGCTCGAGAGGAAAGCGATGTGTTACCAGCGAACGAACATCCACCAATCCTTTTGACACCAGCTCGATCGCGCGTGGATATGTGTGCTTCATGCGCCGCACGAGTTTGATGGTCAATCCTTTTCTGCGCGCCACAGACGCGGTGAACAGCGTCTTGTCGTCATCCGGGATTCCTGCAAGGATCACTTTTCCACCAACCGAGACAGCGGCGAACGCCATATCGACCGCATCCGGCGCCCCGGACGCATCGAACGCTACATCGACTCCTCGTCCCAAGGTCGCCGCCCGTATCATTTCAAGCTCAGCCCCTTCCTTTGCCAAAAAAGCATCGTTCGCCCCGAATCTTCTCGCTGCTTCCACGCGATGTGGAAGCGTATCTGTGGCAATGATGTTCGACGCGCCGGAAAGCTTCGCCATCTGAATGACAAGCAAACCGATCGGACCACTACCGAACACACCAACGCTCATTCCCGGTTTGACTTTTCCAAGATCAACGGTATGGATGGCAATTCCCAGAGGCTCGAGCATGGCGCCATCATCATCGGAGATTGAATCAGGAATGGGGAATAAGCTTCTTTGATTCCACGCAATCCACTCGCGCATGGCACCATCGGTGGTACCGTCACCGGCGAAGATGAGATTCGAGCATAGATTGGGATGTCCGCTCTTGCAGAACTCACAATGGTCACACGGAATCGCCGGGTCAATCGCCACACGCAGACCCTCACTGGTCACGCCCGCGAACTCATGCCCCAGCACCAGCGGGCGCTCGAGTTGCGCATCCCCGATCCCACCCTCGCTAAACCAATGCAGGTCCGAGCCGCACACGCCGACGGATTTCACGCGGATCAACTTTTCCCCATCAGCTGCCACCGGGACGTCTTCTTCATGTAATTGGAGATCACCCGTCCCATGCAAACGAACAGATTTCACTTGTTCCCTCCCTTTTCTACGGAAGTGAGAACAGCTACGCCATACGATTCGAGCTTCAACTTATGCATATCCGATCCGGTGAGATGTTCATGAGCCGGCCACGGCAGGTTTACTTTCTTTTCGGTTCGTTCATGGTTAATGACAATGAACACTTCATCGCCTTGTGTACTGACACGCTTGCGCGCTTCCACGCCCACTGGACATTCCATCACGGACTCAACGCCCGCAGATTTCACAATGTCATCCATCAATCGCTGCTGTGACGCTTCATCCAGCCATGCGCCCACGTACGTCACACGGCCTTTGCCAAAGGAATGGGATGTGACCGCCGCCAGTCCGTCCAGCCAGCCATTCAACTCGCCAAAGCGAGCAATAACTTTTGTTGTCTCATCGTTCACTTTCAGCCGCTCCGCCCAGATGCGTGATTCGCCCTTGATCTTGTCGCCTGCGACTGGGACCGGATCGAGCAATGCGTAATACTCTTCTACTTCCACACCTGCGATCTCAGCGAGTATCCCAGGTTGACGGAGTGGCAGCAGCGCGTTGGTATCGTCCTTCATGCCTGAGCGGATGGTCAAAACCAGATGTCCGCCATTTTCCACGAAGGACTTCAAGCGAGACGCACGAGTCTTGTTCAACATTAATAGAGCCGGAGCGATAATTAGCTTGTAACTGTCGAGCGAAGCATCCACTGAAAGGATATCCATCGCAATATTGCGTGCCGATAACGCACGGTAATAATGATTGAAGTGCTTTACATAGTCAAAATCCTTGTGATGGCGCTGAGCATGAATGCTCCAGCGATTGTCATAAGAATTCAATAAAGCAACATCCGCGACAGGCACTGTACCAGTTAGGATATCGGATGTTTTTACAAAATCGTTTGCGAGTTGTTTGGCTTCTTCATAAAAAGGGCGCGGCTGTCCTGATTGATCGACCAGGCTACCATGGAATTGTTCCTGACCACCGGGCGCCGAACGCCACTGCCAGTACAACACTGCATCCGCGCCGTGTGCCACCGCATGCCATGCCATTGCACGTGCTTCGCCTTTATTCAGGACGTTGTTGATGGGAGACCAGTTCACATTTCCCGGCTGCGTTTCGATTAGCCAGAAGTTCTTTCGCTTGAATCCGCGCGTCAGGTCATGGATCGCGCCGGATGTAAGGTAATCGTGGTAACCTGCTCCCACATACCAATCCCATGAGACCATCTCGAGATCTTCCGACATTTTGTAATGGTCGAGCCCATCGAACCATCCCATAAAATTGTGGGTGATCCAAATATCCGGTGAAAGATAAGGGCGGAGTGTATTAATCTGCATTTTTTGGAACTTCCGATAACTATCTGTGACGAAACGCTTGAATTCCAACATTAAGCCAGGGTTATGAGGACCGATTGGGATAGGAATCTGTTCCCATGCAAAGTAGGTCTGGCTCCAATACGCGGTCGACCAATGTTTATTCAGCACGTTCAACGTTCCAAACTTATTTTTCAGAAATTGCTGGAAAAGTTTTTGACAGCGCTCACAATAACAGACACGGTTGTATTCATTGTCTAATTGCCAGCCAATGACATGTGGATTCTTGCCAAACGCTTCCGCCATCGCAGAGACGATACGTTTCGTCGCAACATGCAATTCCGGCGAGTTAACACAATAATGACAGCGATTACCAAATTGGACACGTCGCCCATTCTCATCGATAGCCATCAGGTCAGGGTGTTGTTGTACCAACCATGCAGGCGGAGCGGCAGTCGGCGTCCCTAGCACAGAGACCATCCCTACTGCGGCAAGCTGTGCGATGGCATATTCCAGCCAGTCGAAATTAAATCTCGCGGGCGATGGCTCCATAGTCGACCAGGCAAACTCCGCCATTCGCGCCACCGTGAAGCCAGCCTCCTTCATCAGGTTAATATCATTCTCCCAATGAGATTCTTCCCAATGTTCGGGATAATACGAAGAGCCGATATGAATGCGATTGTTCACCACTGCATCTCCCATCATTACCCTGGATACCAGATTCTGCGTGGATCATCTTCCGCACGCACGTACGTCCAGGCAGAATCGATCATTTTCTTCAAGTCGTATTCCGGACGCCAGCCAAGTAGGAGCTTTGCCTTCGCATTGTCGAGCCACGTCGAGTGATATTGCGTTTTGATCTCCACAGTTGGCAGTCCATAAATTTCATTTAGATATTCCCCCATCACATCATAATCCACGGGTTCATCCATAGAAATGTTGAATAATTGCTGGCGCGCTTGGGGATTGTCTATGGCCAGCAATAACGCGCTGACCAAATCTTCCACGTGAACAAAATTCCGTTTGACGGGATTCCCATCTACATCCAACATGACCGGGATAGTCTGGGTGCGCACATACTCATCTGCCTGTCTCGCACCGACCAAATCCCGCCAACGTGGTCCGCCGAAGACATCTTCTCCAAAGGAGAGTTGATACTTGAAATCATCCTTTTCCATGATCCATGGGGCACGCAAACAACAGCCGTTAAGATCGTATTGAATGTAATGCTGCTCAAGCATCACTTCTTCAAGAACTTTGGAAAGTGCATAACAACCGGGATATGCTGAATGTTTCTGCGCCTCAGTCACGGGTTCGAAACGCGGATAAACGAAATGTCCAATGGCGGCGTCACCACCCACAAGAATAAATTGTTGAAATGTGGGACTTGTGCGACATGTTTCTAGCAACCAGAACATGCCCTTTACAGCTACATCCATGATCTGGTCGGGAGTTTCCTTGCAAGTTGCCAGATGAAGGACGTGTGTCACGCCGTACATCGCCTTCTCTACAACTTCGCGATGTTCGATGGAGCCGTGAATATTTTGTATTCGTTCGTGAGCTTCCAGCTCACGGTTATGACATAACGCTCGAATGCTAAATGAGGCAAATTTCGAATCTGCCAATAAACGATTAATGAATGCCCTTCCCACTTTGCCCGTTGCGCCGGTGACTAAAATCGTTTTAGTCATTTGGATTCCTTATGAACACTTCGTCCATTTCCCATTGGCTTTGCTGGATTCAATAGCGCTGAAGACAAATCGCAATCCCATCAACCCATCGAATGAGTTCGGGAAATACAGCGCCAAAGGGTTGGGAGTTTTCCCAGACCGTCTGGCAGCAATCGCCTCCGCTGCGTCTGAATAAATATTTGCAAAGCCCTCGTGGAATCCTTCCGGATGTCCCGCGACAATTCTTGATGAGTGTTTTGCCAAAGGAAGAGTCCCTGGTCCGTTGGGTGTTCGGTTCTGTGAAGGTGCGCCGAGCGGTTTGAACGTCAGCGCCTGCGGGAATTCCTGCATCCATTCGAGGCTACCCTTCGTGCCACTGACACGAATCCGCAGACAGTTCTCCACACCCGCAGCGGCTTGTGTTACCCAATAGCTTCCACGTGCGCCGTTATCGAAGCGCAGCAAGGCACCACCATAATCATGCACTGCCCGGCCTGGCACGATGTTCCCAATCTCGGACAATACTTCATCAATTTCAAGCCCCGTTATGTAGCGGACCTGTGTATGTGCGTGCGA
>DAINRK010000243.1:6479-6861 GCA_036741855.1 Anaerolineales bacterium | reverse complement strand
CATTTACGTTATTGCTATCCAGCCCGATGATATTCCACGTGATTGGACTGATCGTGAGGATTGCGGCAGCAGAAGCTGTGGATTGCGGACGCACTACCGACGCGACCAGCACCACGATCAATAGGATCAGGGATGCAACCCGTAAATAAACAGAAGTGCCAGCCTTCATGGAAACCATCCTCTTCAATCAATTCACGTGCCCTGCAGAGTGTCTGGTCTTAACAATAAAACGAAACCGACCATGTATACGGTGGGTTTCGCTATTTACTCCTCAGAGCCCTTACCTTTAAAAATAACATCAAAAGGAAAAGCGACCAGATCAAGACCCTGATTCATCGTATCCGCAGATAAGTTTTCGAAGGAAATTAACAATGAAGATAAT
>DAINRK010000243.1:0-6469 GCA_036741855.1 Anaerolineales bacterium | reverse complement strand
CATCGTTCCCCCAATTCAGACCATAAGTGTCAGAATTACCACTACTATACAACGCGATGGACTGAAAATCAAGATATAAAGAAGAAACAAATCTACCTGACATTTGACATCACCTCATTGTTCGGGTATCCTTCTCTCGTCCGGGCAGGCCCGGCGCGGCAGAGCCTTTCAAACCCCGCCAGGGCCGAGAGGCAGCAACGGTACGAAAGTGTCTCTGGGTGCCGCCGGTCACCTGCTCGGATATTTATATGACATCAAACCGCTCCCGATGGATATTCATCCTTCTCGCACTGATCGCAGGCATTGGCATTGGTCTTGCTTATGGGTGGGTTATAGATCCGGTTGATTTCTTCGATCTTACGCCTGATACATTGAGAGCAGACTATAAAGCAGATTACGTCCTTATGACGGCAGAAGCTTATCGCGTCGAACAGAACCCTGGACTCGCTGCCCGTCGATTAGCGATCTTTGGCTCCCAATCTCCCTCTGCTATTGCCGCTGATGGACTCGAGTACGCGCGTGCCAGTGGATTCGCCGACACAGACATTGTCCTCATTCAGGAACTCGTCACTGCCTTGCAAGCGTGGAGCGGGATCCAATGAATCGCATTCCATGGACCGTGTTGCTTGCACTTCTCATTGGGGTTGGGTTGGGTCTCGTTTATTCATGGGTGATTTCTCCGTTGCAAGTTGTTGATGCCGCGCCTATCGCATTGCGCGCAGACTTCAAAGATCAATACCGGTCTGCGATCGCCGCGGCATACGCAGCAAACAGTGATCTCACACGCGCGCAGGCCCGTCTCTCATTGCTAAATGATTCTGATCCCGTTGAAGCCTTGAACGCGCAAGCACAACGTATGCTGGCAACTGGACAGTCATTCGAAGAGGCTGACCAAGTTGCTGCGCTCGCCTCTGCGCTTGATCAAAACGGTAGCAGCCTTCCTGCTGCTACGCAAACACCGATGGCAGAAACCGCCGAGGGAACAGCTAATCCAGCCACCGCCACAATTCCTCCTGCATCTGAAATTCCACTTCCATTCACAGAAACACCCCTAATAGAAACCGCTCAGGTTATAGAAACACAGGCAACCTCTGTTTCTTCCACGCCCCGACCAACGCGTACAGCTATTCCAACACTGGGCTCACCTTTCGCACTCACCGGGCAGGAATCAATCTGTGACTCGAATCTGCCGGATGGATTATTACAGGTCCTTGTATTGAGTTCAAACCGCCGGCAAATGCCCGGCATGGAAATTCTGATCACATGGGAGGGCGGTGCAGAGAATTTCTTTACAGGTTTCAAACCTGAGCTTGGTAATGGCTATGCAGATTACGTCATGACCCCAGATGTTACATATACTGTTCAACTCCGGCTTGGCAGCGATATCGCATCCGGATTGACAACGCCTACCTGCCAGACGCCCGACGGCGCGACCTACTTCGGTGGCATTAAACTAACATTTCAACAACCGTAATGGTGCTTCTGCCGCCGTCCCCGTCAGCAAGCTGTGTAATAAATCACCCTTAATCACCTAATAAAATCAGCCACAAATCTGTGGCTGAGATTTTCTTCAAATCTTATCGTCTTCGCCACCTTGAAAAGCCGAAGGTGGACCGCGAAGAGTGCAGTTTCAAGTCTTAAGGCATTGAATTACTATTCGCCCAATCATTGCCCAGCCTCACTTCCACATCCACAGTCGAACTCGGATCAGGTCTGATCAGGATCTGCGTCGCTGAATTTATCCCAAACAGAGTCTGAAAATATTTCAGTGTATATAGTTTAGGTGCATACAACACAACCACTGTGCCATCGTAGGCTCGATCAGCAGGTCCAACCTCGGTCACTGCCAGTCCCTGACCAATGAAATAATTTCCTGTGGTTGTTTCCAGCCCAGGTGAGAAAGAACCGTTGAGCAATCGAATCCGCGCCGTGTCTGCTTTGGCGAGGGTAAGTGGATCACCTTGCGCAGCTAGAGGACTCAGTGCTCCGCCTGAAGTAAAAATTTCATCGCGTAACACACGAATCTTATCAGGCAGCGGCTTCATGATAGCAGCATCCTGGCCGCCGAGAATCACATTATCAAACGCCACCATGCTGGTATCGATCGCGCCCCGCTTGATGCTTTCCACTGGGATATCCCTGGCCAGAACACCCAAGCGAATGGCTGTGTCGAAAGGCATATTGGTTCGGATTCCGGCTGAAAACTCATTATAGAAATCGTCGGCTTGTGGAAGCAGCGTGGCAAAGTTTGCGGGGTCGAGTACTTTATCTCGAATGGCAATGATCACCTTTTGCTGGCGCTGGGCACGGCCAAAATCGCCATCGCCACCCTTACGATAGCGTGCGTATGCGAGTGCAGCTTCGCCAGGTAAATGGCGCATCCCACAACAGGTAAGCTTTATTTTATCCAGCCCTGAACCGATGCGGTCGAGCCGCAACTCTTCAGTGTTATGAATATCAATACCGCCGATCCGATCAATAAATTGGATGAATGTATTGAAATCCACCTGCGCATAATATTGGATTGGCACACCGATGAATTGCTCAACAGTTTTCCTCGCCAGTTCGGGCCCTCCACCGGGGAGTTTGTTGCCCTCACCCGACGAATAAGCTGTATTGATACGGCTGTATCCAAAGCCTGGTATGTTGACCCACATATCGCGCGGAATGGATAACATGCCTGCTGTCTTCGACAACGGATCGATCGTCAGCAGGATCATTGTATCGGAGCGAGGTGCGCTGGTATCAAGATCGCGGGCATCCAGCCCGATAATCAATACAGTGATGCGACTCGCACCATCCCATGCAGGAGGCAAATTCGATTCAGGGACTGAAATCGGAGGGGGCAAATCATCCACACTGGGAACAGGTGTGCCGTTTTCGCTTATTACAGGCCCATTATTCTCTGAAGTCACGGTGCCACAGGAAGCTGGAGGCATTCCGGCTAAAGGCGTAATCCTCCAACAAGTGACAAGGCCGCGTGCGAGGAAAAAACTGCCCAATGCAAGAATAACGGCTACAAACCAGAAAACGATCTGCCAGGTGGAAGGCCGCGAGAATTTGATGTTATTGAAAAAGTTTGTTTTGTTCATACAGGCTTAATATATACCATATCCAGGCCCAATCGTTCCAAGCCTTCTTTTGCCCAATGTTGAAGCAGAGCTGAATCTTCATTCATGACCTGCATCATTATAGGAATGGCACGGTGATCACGAATCTCGACCAGTGCACGCAATGCAAGGATGCGGGAAGATTGCGACCCACTTTTAACATTTTCAATGAGTGGAGGGACAGCAGCCTTTCCTATCCTGAACAGAGCCTTCACTGCCAAATTACTGACTAATGTATCTTCATCGCTCAACGCACGGACGAGTGACTCGATCGCGCTTTCATCTGGCTTGATCGATAGCCCAAGCGCCGCGCATTGACGTACATCCGCCGCGGGGTCGTTCAAAAACGGCACCAGCCAGTCGGTCCGTGAATGAGGCGATTGAGCAAGGACGCGCAATGCCCACCAGCGTTTGTCCGCATCTTTAGATTTCGTCAATTCCAGCAGTGCGGGAATCGCTTCCTCGCCAGCTTCGATTAGTGCGGAAACTGCACCTTCAGCGCGCGCTTCATCGCTGCTGGTTAAATCATTCAACAGAACTTGCAAAGTACTCACACTATTTCGCAGGAGGTGGAACGGGCAATTCACTTTCAGCCACATTCACCCACTTATCGCCTTCATCGATCAGCATGACAGGGATATCATCCACAATGGGATATTTACGAGCACAATCCTGACAAATGAACCAGGCATCCTTGTGTAGTTTGAGCAGACCGCCTGTGGTGCGCACACAATTAGGACAGCGCAAAATTTCGATCAGAGTTTCACTAATCATGAATTCTCCTCTTGTTTGTTCGGCAGATGAACCGCTGAACAAACTGATTTATGCAGAAGGATTATTGCAGAGATTTTTCTCTCTTGCCAGTTTTTCCGGATCCTTTGAATCGGGCCCATACTCGCAAACTGCCCGCCAGGGCTCGTAATGGGTTGAGACGGTATCCTGGAATAAAACTGAGCCATCGCGCCATACTGTTCGAGTGACAGTGACATCTGCACCGTTCGCAGACCAATCCACTTGTTTCATTTCATTCTTTTTTAGTTCAGGGTTTACCTCAAACGAAGGCGGTGGTGCGGAAACAACGTTGACCGGACCTGTTGTATCATAGGTAACAGAGCGACCATCCTTGGTGGAATAGAACTTCCAGGTGAGCGAGCCATTTCCCATATAGGTTTCCATCAGGATCCAATACGGCGTATCGTTCGTAAATTTGAAATCAACGAGAGGGAAATAAACTGTTGCATCCAGACCTGCCAATCGGGGATCTACTGCACCACTGATTGTCTTTTCATAATAGGAAACACGATAGGCATGTGGTGTCCGTTCAACGATCGGGAAACCAGCATTGAATACCGCGCGGAAGAGAGTAGTGCTAACCTGACAAACGCCACCACCAACTCCTTTGATCGTACGCCCGCCATAAATAATGAGCGCTTCTGCAAAACCATTATCAAGACTGACATCGCCCATGGTCGCGCCCATGGAGAAGGTTTCCCCAGGCGCAACAAGTACGCCGTGAAAACGCGCAGAGGCAGCCTGGATGTTTTGAATCCTTTCCTGACTCGAACCATAGAAATAAGATGTCTCCTGCCAGATCAATTCCGTAATTCCAAGTTGTTGCCCCGTAGTGGTACCGGTTACCTGAGGCTGGGCTTCGTTGATCACCAGGTTTACTGTGTGTTCGCCGCGTAATAATGCATCGTTGATAGCCTGGATACTTGCTTCCACATCCATAGTGCGGCCGATTCGTGAATCTTCCGTCAAATCCAACTGGAGCGTTTCATCGTTAAAGATGAACTTTGCGTTTGCAGGTAAACGATCCACATTGGACTTAATCGCGACAAGCAGATCTCGCAAGGCGGTTGGGTTAAGCACAACTTGAACGCCTACCTGATCGCCATTTCTTATCGGCTGTACACCAATTAAATTGGCAAGTATCTCGGCAGTGTACACATAAGGTCCCGGATCGCTGCTGCCTGCATTTGGGATGGCGAGTGTAAGCGGTTGGCTGAGGATTTGACGCGCCACATCCGCCTGTCCGCTAACATCCAGGATTTGTGGCTGGATCTCCTGCACGACCAGTTGCACCTCACCATCGGTAAAGGTCTGCAATTGCGAACCAAGATAAATCAGCGTGGCATCGATCTTTAGCTCATGCCCCACCTGTCCCGGCTGCGTAACCACATTGGTTCCTTCCAATTTTAAGCCGGCTTCCATGACAGGCTGATCGATTTGTGAAGCGATTTGACTCAAATATTGAAATGCCACCCGCTGATCGAAGAGGATCACGGGGGGGACATTGGCACCGGCTCCCCCCGCGCGGATCTGACCTGCCAACGCACCGAATAACCCACCTCTTCTACCGAGATCGTATGCCGTCACCGCACTCAAGGAGGGATCGAAGACCATGCCAAGCTGCGCGGGAGTCGCTACCCAGGCCTTTTCACCATACCGAAAAAGGATCTTTCCATTGATCGGATATGAAAGAGTCTGATTCAACTTGACCGCTGCATCGGATGGTGTCATGCCTGAAAGGTCTACACCGGCAACAGACACTCCCGGGAAGATACGCCCCGCGTATATCAGTTGATAGCCTACTACCCAGGCAATGATCAAACCAAAAAACAATACAACGCCACTTATGAACGCGGCAACGATTTGAGGAAAGATGGGAGTCTTTTGATATGGATAGGATACAGTAGCCATGATTGAAAATTATACCCTGATGAAATTACAAAACTTAATAGGGAATGAGTAATGCTTGTTCAAGCATTTGATTAAGACGTAATGAAAAAACTATTTGTTCCATAATTATGCTCTATCGGGTTCTGAGAACCCGATAGAGCATTGGATTACCCTGCGCCAAACGCGGATAGCTCCAGCGTATCCCCATCCATTTTCACGATGTAATAAGGTGTCCATGCCACGCCGAACAAGTTGACAAACACATCCGTCTTCTTCGGTGTGACGATGACTTCAGTACTTTCGTTGACTACGTTCCCCCATCTCCCATTAATCTCAACGACCATTTCTTCGCGACGCTTTTGAAGTTCTGTGATCTGCTGTTTGAATTGATCAATTGCAGTGATCGATTCCTCTACATCCGCTTTTGCCTGCTCGGTCATGCGCCGTTTTGTAAGCGATGATGACAATCTTGATGCTTTTCGCCTGCCCCCAAAAAGACCGGTGATATTTTCGAGATGAGTGCCAGCCTCTTCCAACTTCCGGTTTGAAAGTTCTGACTCATCTTCCCGCAGCTCTCGCTCCTCACGCGCAAGTTTATCTTCAAGAGTCTTGAGTTGACGATCCAGTTGGGCTGTCTTTTTTGCGATCTCAGCATCACGGGCATCGCGGGCGGCATC
>DAINRK010000242.1:0-6878 GCA_036741855.1 Anaerolineales bacterium | reverse complement strand
CTTCAAGACTTCGGAAGTCTAATCACCTTACGGCCCGACCCATACGACAAAGCTTATTTCACTCTCTTTATACTGACCCGTAATCTCCCAGCAACCCAGGGTTGGGATCTCAACGCCGGTGAGCATTGCTTCTCCGATATCATCAGCCATGGCATTCGTCGCTCCATAAAACCGAAGTGGCTCTGCTTCCCCATCTAGCCGTCTACCCGACACAACTAGTTCGGGCTCGAGTTCATCTTTCAAGGAATACAAACTGCTCCACCACATGATTTTTTGACCATAACCATCCGAGTTTTCCGGCAATTTTGACCAAACGCCATCTGTGTTAAGTGCTGTCCACAAATGCTCAGAGCCATACCAGAATATTCCTTTCCAGGGCGCCGTTGGAGAAAATGGGTCCGGCGCTTTGAAGGAAACGTTCGCTGAAGTGGTTACTGGGCAGTCCTTGGGAGGGATTAAAGATGCAACTTCAGTTTGTGCGGTTTGGGTTAATGATGAAGAACTTGGCACATCGGTTGGCATTCGGTAGTCCTCAAGTGTTTTGGACTCTCCCGTTCTGAGTACGCAACCAGCCAATACAAGGCTGAGAATTAAGAGAATTGAATATAGTCTGTGCATAGATACGTCTCCTGTCGGATTCACATCTTATACACCGCAAAACCGAGATGAGTTCCTATATGAAAACAAAACGCGCCATAAAGCGCATTGTGTTGAGACTGGGGTCAAGTAAATCGCTTTACTTCTATGATCATCCAGGAAAAATCAACCCACGAAACCATCCGAACAAGATAATGATAAGCCCCAATAGGATAAGCCAGATAACATGATACCAGGCTCCAACTGCCATCAGGGCATACCCGGCAAAACGGACCACTTCGGCCTGGCGGGTCATATATTTGCGAATGTACTTTCCAAATGAGGATTCTTTATATTTTTCCAGGTTGGCAAAGCGCACCAATAAAAAAGATACGATTGGAGCTGGAACCAGGGCAATTATTAACCCGAGGACAAGATAGTGTTGCCAAAATGGATAAAGCGCGATAATGCCTGAACTCCAATCTGTGAAGAGCTTAAGAGGATGGATTTGATGATAGAGGATTTTTTCTTCAAGATTCATAAATTCTCTTTGCGTATGCTACTGTCTCTGTGCTACAGTACATAACGCTTCAAGCTGGTAATGGAATCCATCAGCCTGTTTTTGCACTTGTACTTTTTCGAATGCTTCCGCTTTTAATCGTTCCAAATCCTCAGGGCTTAGTTTCTCCAATCCCGCGCGCCCCGAAATGGACCATATAACATTCCACCACTCTTCCTCGTCGAGATAAACCATATCCAGTTCTTTCGATGTTATCTGAGTATATACAAAACCGGCCTGGGAGAACCATCTTTGAATCTCCTCAGGCTTATCAAGGCTTTGTGAGCCTAGTTTAACAACAGCTCCATATTCATTGCGCAAATCGTCGAACCAGTTCCAGCGTTCATCGTCACTTGCTCAGGTTGTTACCGCAATATGTCCACTAGGTTTGAGGACGCGGCGAAATTCAGATAAAGCCTGCTGAAGATGCGGAAAGAACTGAAGAGAAAAGCCGCACAGGACGAAGTCGAAGGATGAATCGGGGAATGTCAGATTCTCCGCGTCCATTTGACGGGCTTCGGCTTGGTTGAGTCCGCGCCGTTCAATTTCCATCTCGGTCTCACGTGCCATGCCATCTGCCAGGTCAATGCCGGTGACCTGTCCGCGCGGTCCGACGCGCTCCGCGGCTGGGAATAAGACTGCACCGCGTCCGCAGGCCACATCCAAAACTTTCGCGCCTTTAGGGATTTGCGCGGTTTCGACCAGCCATTCACCAAAGATGGGGAAGTAGCGGATGCGCTCATAGCTGGACGCCGAGCGGGTGAAGACACCTTGTAGAATATCCTTCTTGTTGATTGAATTGGATTCCATGCTTGTCCCTTTTATTGGCGCTTCTACTTGATTCTCTGGTCTCGATACGACGGCCGAAAGTCACCGCCATTTACTCGACCAACGGTACGTCTGTTTAGCGCGATGGTTAATCATAAGCGAAACGACTGGCGCTTCTCGCCTTCTTTATATGGCCTTAGCGCAAATGCAGACCAGGTGTCATTGACCGACACAAGATTGACCCATTTCAAATCCAATTCCTGTAAACTGTCCCATCCTTTGTCGCGGGTCAAGTCGGTTTGGATTTTGGATGTTCCTTTTGGAAAGGAAATCCATAATATGGATTCGGGCTTCAGTGCTTTTGTAGCTTTTGGCGCGAGGGCGTCCATTTCTGCTTTGGTCCGGACGAAGATTTGGACCCAATCGAATTTGCCGTTTAGAGTGGGCGATAACGCGGTGTCATGCTTCAAGGTGTCCACATAGTTTTCCGGCGCATTGATCACGGCGGCTTTCAGCCCGGACTTGAGCTTCATCTTTTTCGCGAGCGGGGATTCAGCCATATGCCACTTCCTTTCAATGCTTTAAACAGTTTGGCTTCTACATTCTTCGAAGGATTCTTATACCAAGCAATAGCACGACGGCCCCGACAAAGGCAGTAATGATGTTATTCACTATGCCTGTGCCAATCGAAATATTGAGCTGCTCTAGCAGCCATCCGCCAACGAAGGCACCCACAATACCAATGAGAACCGTGCCGATGCAGCCGAGGTCATAGCCTCCAATTACCCATTCTGCAAGCAGGCCAGCGATTCCGCCAACGATGATCCATGTAATAAGTGAATCCAATGACATATTAAACTCCTTTCAGCAAAGCAATTTAATGGATTGTTGGAACTTCACCACTCAAGCAATATTCGAATAATGAGATTATATTCTTATTTCTTTGTATCTTCTGAAGGATATTTTCGAGGGGTTCTTCAGGTTTCAACGATTAATATCGAAATGCGTACCCATGAATAGTCACGCCATCTTTCCACCCTTGACCGCCTTCTTCCGTGAGATCGAGAAACATGTCGATATGACCCAACAATGAGAAGCCAGCACGATGGAAACATTGAATTGCTTCTACATTCCGGGCTACAGGCTTGATGCTCAGATATTCAATGCCACGTTTTCTGGCTTCCGTCTTAAGTTTTTCAATGAGTAGACTTCCGATTCCCTGTGACCGAAACTCTGAACTGACGATGATGGGTTCAATTTCTGCTCAATCCTCATGGATTAATAAGCCGGCCATCCCATCGACAACTAAATCTTTTTCAGCTATCCATGGTCCCAGGAGATTTGATTTGTTCAGATAATGCTCAAAATAGATACCAGGATCATCTCCACCTATAGACTGATCTGAATAAATATCGCGATGGTGCTGAGTCAATTCCCTCCATAATAACTTGCAGCTTTCAAGATCACCTGCCTGGTATTCGCGAATAGTGATGTTCACCGCTTTAGGCTCTCGGTGGCTCGAGCGCGATCATCGTTGTTTGCATCTTGAGATCCCCCAGCAGTTTCTGCGTCACTGCAGTCACTTCTTCCACTGCCTGATCGAACGCCTGTTGATTGACCTTCGACGGCTTCCGGTACCCGCTGACTTTCCTCACGAACTGCAGCGCTGCTGCACGGACTTCGTCTTCTGTCGCAGGGATTTCTGCGTTTCGTAATTGTTTGATACTTCTGCACATTTCATACTCCTCGTTAAATCATCGAACTAATTATCTCTTTTCGCGTTCCATATACTTTTAATGCTTTTCAGGATTGAGAGCTTTCATAAATCTACGAGTGGTTCGAGGTTTTTCTTTTTCGCCGATCAAATACCAGGCTTCCATCTCGCCCTTGCCCTTGACAGCGATCTCGCCAATATATTCACACTCGAAACGATCTTCGACCAGTTCATACGTTGCGCGGGTGATTTGAATTTTCCCGGTCGCGCCATGGCTTTCCATCCGGCTGGCGGTGTTGACCATGTCACCCCATAACGCATAAACAAATTTTTTACGTCCGATGACACCGCCAATTAGGGGACCCGAATTTATTCCGATGCGAATTTCTATCGAGTGGCGGCCACCCAGAAATTCCTGCTCTTTGACATAATCCAACATTTCGAGCGCCAAATGTGCCAGGACGACCGCATGATTTTTTCTGGGCGCTGGAACACCTGCTGCCACCATATAACCATCCCCAGCGACCTGAATTTTTTCGACGCTGTATTTATCCACCAGTTCATCGAAGTGTGAAAACAATTCGTTGAGCATTTCCACAACTTCAAGCGGATCGAAACTTGCAGAAATCGGTGTGAAGTTTACTATGTCAGCAAAAAGAACACTGGCAGAGCTGAATTCCTCGGCGATGGTTTCATTGCTTTGTTTTAGTTTTTCTGCAATTCTTTCGGGAAGAATGTTAAACAGAAGTTTATCAGCCTGGTCACGCTGCGCCTGGATTGTGTATTTTTGCAGGAAATCCATGCGCGTATAGCGTTCGAGGTTATAGCTGGCGAACATGCCGATCACATTCGCGCCAAGGAAGAAAAAGTTATGTATCGTGAAGATGACAATGCCCGTCTCGGATGCCAGCAGTTGCTTGATGAAGATGCCGGCATATTCATACCCGATCATGATGATAACGTTTGCCATGATGGCGTAACTGAAGCGCAGGCGTGCCAAGCTATACGCCCACATAGATACGAGCAGGAGACCACCAAAATAAAATTTGCTTCCAAACTCCGCCTCGCGCGCTACGGTGATAATGGAAACAATTCCCAGCCCTGTAACAGCAATGCCGATACAGACCAAGGGTTGAATGTACCTTTGAAAACGTGGAATGTAGGTCGCTATAAAGATAAAGATCAAAAGCGGGTCAACGACAACATATCGAATGAACCAGACGAACTGTTTGGAGATTGGAACTGCGTAATTATCCAAAATTCCGAACAGGGAAAATAAAACGATACCCAGTGCCATCGCGACGCGCGTGGCAGAGAGCGTGGTGACTCGGTATTCTTCCCGAAACTGTTGCTCGATATCTTCGGGAAAACGAAGTTTGTTTGCCTGGGGGTAAAGCGATTCGAACATAGATCAACTTCTCGTGATAATAACTCTTGATATTCGAGGGTATGGTAATAATAGACGACTGACGCGCAGCGGTCACAACTTTACATGTGCGGAAAATCCAATAACATGATCTCAGCCAGCAGTCGCGGGTTTACATTTTTTTCCATCTTTTCCAACGCATTTTCGAGTCCGGCCACCATGCTGCGCGCAGAGGACAGATTCATTCGTACTGCAATGTCCTCAATTTCCACATTGCGGTCCACGTTGACCAGTGGAGTTTCAGCTTGCGCAGTCCGCAGCATTACATCCCGCCAGTAGGAAAGCCAGATTAATATCGTTTGCCTCATCGAGTCTTTGTCTCTCGCCAGTTTATCGGCATAAGCAAATTTTTCCACGCGGGATGATGTTACTAGACGCTGCAGATCGTTCAATTGTTCCTCGCGATTTTCGAGCAGAGCTCCATCTTTAAGGAGTCGCAAGGCATAACCAAACCTTCCTCCTGAAATGTGAGCGATCAAACTTGCACGATCCGTGTCCAGTCCGCTTGTTTCCAAATCCCTTCGCACATCTTCAACTGGTAACGGTCTCAACCTCAACACTTCACAACGCGAGACGATTGTGGGCAATAATTGTTCAGGGTTATCTGCTGTCAATAATAGGACAGCATAAGAAGGTGCTTCTTCCAGCGTTTTCAATAAGGCATTGGCGGCATTATCGTTTGCCTCCTGGAATCTCAGGAACAACGCAACACGATACTTTGCTATATATGGCTTGAAAGTCAACGTGCGTCGCGCTTCGCGGATCTGGTCAATTTTGATGATCCCACCTTCAGATTCAGCCTGAACAATGGTCAAGTCTGGGTGTTGCATGGCTTCGATCTGTTTGCAGTCGCGGCACTGTCCGCATGGGATTCCTGCGTCAATAGATGTTGTGCAATTTAACGCTTGGGCGAAGCGCAAAGCCAACGAACGGCGGCCCAGGCCGGGAGGTCCCGCCAAAAGATACGCATGGCGTGGTCCGTTGACGACGTGCTTCTTCAACATATCCACAGCCCATTCATGGCCAACTAAATTCCAGTTACTCTTCATCCGTTGTCAATCGTAAATCAAAAACCTGTACTGAGCAAGTCGAGGCATAAGAAATCGAAATCCAAAATTATTCCTGTCCTGCTCTCAACCGCAAAAAAGACTCGAAGCGCTCAGGATGCACCCTTCCCTCTTTTACCGCGGCCAGGACAGCGCAATTTGGTTCATGTGTATGCGTACAATCACTGAACTGGCAATGTTGCACAAGCTCGCGCAATTCGGGAAAATACGCTTCCATCTCCTCAGGCTCGGTATCCCATAAAGCCAGCGACTTCCATCCCGGCGTATCTGCAACATATCCGCCGCCCACCAGTGGAAACAACTGCCGCGTCACTGTCGTGTGTTTGCCTTTCTTCATCGCCTTGCTGATCTCATTCACAGCCAGCCCCAGCCCGGGTTGGATCTCATTGAGCAAACTGGACTTACCCACGCCGCTTGGCCCCGCCAGCGCGGAAATTTTATTCTTCAACGCAGTATGCAATTCATCAATGCCCGCGCCTGTTTTTATCGAAGTGAAAATCATGCGATAACCGAGTGGCTCATACAAACCAAAAATTTCTTTTGCATTATCCACTAGATCAATTTTATTCGCGACGATGATGGCGGGCACGTGCTGTTTTTCCGCAATGACAAGAAAACGATCCAACATTCTCAATTTTGGTTTCGGATGTGCGCACGCAAAGACGAAGACTGCCTGATCGGCATTTGCCAGTAGAACCGGCTGATACACGCACTGTGGCCTCGGGTCAAGCCGAATGATAGCCTGCTTCGGTTCTTCAACCTCTTCTA
>DAINRK010000241.1:0-6908 GCA_036741855.1 Anaerolineales bacterium | reverse complement strand
CTTACAGACGTTGCCACTCCAATCATGCCAAGTGCCAATCCCACCACAGAGGCTCCCCATGAAAAAAAGTTCAATAGAAAAGTGGAGGGTATTACATGGATAACCATTAAGAACGGAAGAATAATTCTCACCAATAGCATCAGGAACAGACCAAGGATAAGGAGAAAGCGGGGAGATCTCATTTTGGTTGATACAGCCAGCAGGCAACGAAATGATCGGGCTCAGGTTCAAAATCAGGTGGAAATTTTTCGTCACATAAACCAGCAATAGTATGTGCACAACGCGGATGAAAGCGGCAGCCGTTTGGCAGGTTGACCAAACTGGGCGGCTCTCCGAGTTTTGCGCGTCTTGGATGTATTTGGTAGATACTGCTATAAATAAAATGTCCAATTTACTGAGCGCCTTGGCAGTTACACGTCGCGAACCCTAATCCCGTCGGGACCGCCAGTGAAAACAACTTTGTGTAAAATCACAAAGTTGTTTCATTTTAATTGACTAAACTCGTTGACTGTTGAAACATTGATATACGCACTGGCGATAACATGGTTTAATCTTTGGTCCTCTTATCATCGATAGGGCAATGATTGATTTTGGGCCGGGATCTGCTGTCGAAGGAGCTCTCCAGCTTCGGCATAACCATATACGCCATCGTCTGCGAATTGCCAGGCTGCCTGGACCACTTCTTCTCATAACATTCAGGCTCCTACGTACTTCCAGTATAGAAGTTGTTAGGAAGTACACCAATTATCGTTCGGAATTGCCTCCGTTGGAACGCGGGATGGGTCGGCGCGGTGGCTCGTTTGAGCGCGGCTCAGGGATATATGTCACCGAAGGACGACGCTGACTTGCCTGTGGGAAAAGGCTCATCAGTTTGTATATTTCTTTAGGCATGTCTGTACTCACAGGCAATCCTAACTCACGCGCTTCCTCCACACTAATTGGATAATCGTGAGTCCAATGGCCGCTCGAAAGCTTGGTCGCTAGTTGCTCCGCTTTTTCCTTATCCATACCTTCTTCAAGCAGGCGGGTCACCGTGGTCCTTACTTGCCGTAAAGCTTTTTCTGCAATATCAGCCAAGATAATGGTAGCGTCGTCAATTTCCTTGATTGGTTTGCGCTCCAGAACTTTTAAGATCGAGGCGGCGGGCTGTTGCCCGAGCTGAGGATCGACAGGTCCGAGTACCGCATTCTCATCCATGATGATCTCATCTGCTGCCAGAGAGATCAATGTACCGACCGACATGGCGTAATGGAGCACCAACACCGTGACCTTCGAAGGATGTTTTCTCAGGGCATGAGCAATCTGTTCAGATGCCAGCACAAGCCCGCCGGGTGTATGTAATATCAGATCGATTGGCACATCATCGTCTGTCAGCTTGATCGCGCGCAGGATGGCCTCCGAATCGTCGATGTCGATGTAACGCACCAAAGGGAAGCCGAGCAAGCTCAGCGTCTCTTGACGGTGGATCAGGGAAATCACCCGGCTTTTGCGCTGACTTTCCAG
The DNA here is from genome assembly GCA_036741855.1 of Anaerolineales bacterium. Taxonomy (GTDB): domain Bacteria; phylum Chloroflexota; class Anaerolineae; order Anaerolineales; family Villigracilaceae; genus Defluviilinea. The sequence continues at coordinate 5,405 of DAINRK010000241.1, read as the reverse complement.
CTGTTCAAAGAGTTTCAATCGAGCAGCCTCCAGCATTTTCTGGCGAATGATAGGCTGCAGTGATGAAATGATAAAAAAGATCCAAATGATTGAGAAGAAGTCCATGCTTTTTTCCTTTCCTACCAGGGCCAATATTCATCTACATAGACACGCCGAATATAGCGTCGCTGCTCGAATGGCTTGACCAGAAGAAGGCCGGCAAGAAATCCACCGACATGTGCCCAGAAGGCAACTCCACCAAATGCCTGCGCGCCCGAGACAATTGCTAGTGTGCCATTCAGTAGTTGAGATAAGAACCAGAAACCAAGATACACAATGGCCGGGATTTCGATGAACCATGGCAGAATGAAGATTGGGATGAGTGTAATCACACGCGCCCGAGGATAGAGGATAAAGTAGGCGCCCAATACACCGCTGATCGCGCCACTTGCCCCAATCGTTGGCACAGGTGAGTTGGAGTTGAAAGCAATATGAGTCAATGCGGCAATGAGACCACAAATCAGATAGAACACCAGGTATCGTCCATGACCGACTCGGTCTTCAACGTTATCACCAAAGATATAGAGCGCCAGCATATTGCTAAGGAGATGCAGCCAGCCTCCATGCAAAAACATGGATGTAAAGATCGTCAACACTTGTCCCAAACTTGGCGCGGCCAGAATCCGAGCAGGCACCACCCCCAACGCGGCAATGAAGGCTTCTGCATCTGAGCCAAGCCTGACTTCAAATAAGAACACGAAGATATTGACGCCAATCAATATCCAGTTGACAAGGGGAAACGACCGTGCTTGGACAGTATCCTTCAACGGTATCATGTACTTATCTGCATTCCTTTCTTTTTCAAATCTTGCATTGAGCAAATCCCCAATTGCGTCTAACAATATAACCGGATTTAATGATATTTAGTTACGTAATACTGTAGCCACGCTCAATCGGTGAAAGTATCCCACGGAGCAACACGAGCACTACGCTCGCGCTCAAGCTACCACCGCTCGTCGCCTATAGCGGCATCCAATAGGGCGGATCACTGGCAGGAAATGACTCCTCCAAGGCCTCGTCCATTTTTTCCTCAAGCCTATGCACGCGTTCAGCCTCTGCATTTTGCAGTAAATGATGCTTATTCAATTCCAGCCAAATCCATAGTAGCACCACCAGTAATCCCCCGAGAAATCCAACGACGGCGAATCGTTGAATCATGCGGTTTTTGAGCCCATCCATTGATTCCTCCAAAACAATCGAGCCATGAATTAGAGCAATCCATTCATTCTTAGTATAGCACACGCGTGTTTATGTCTCACCGATAAATTTCGTTGCCGGCCCAAACTTATGGATTATTTCATTGCCGCGCTGTTGAATCTTTTGGCTCGTGATGTAGTGCTCGATTCTGTTCAACAGTATTTTTAGAGCACGTACCAACATTCGCTTAAATATCACTTTCTGATTTTGTAGCAATATAACTACGCCGGTGAGCGAGTTGCGGTATTAGCCATTCGGTTAGTGAAGGATAATTCTGTCGCACTTTTCTTGACAACCTGATGACTATAGAGTCAAGTTGTTTACGCTTCCAATATATGGGACACTTACAGAAATTGATTAATTCATCCCTCATGTTGAGCTTAGTATATGTTTTTGCTCTCAAAAACTTTACTTCTGATGTTCTTCGTAGTATCATCAGTCATTATGACATCTTATGACTGATACTGATGGAGTGAGATGCTTAGATCAGCCAGAACTGAACGAAAAACCCTTACGGAAGTAGCCCAACAGGAATTGCGCAAAGCGATTACCAGCGGCACTTATCGACCCGGCAGCCAACTCCCTACCGAGGCAGAGTTGTGTGAAATGTTGGGTGTCTCGCGGACGGTAGTGCGAGAAGCACTGCGTGTTCTTGAGGATGATGGACTGGTTGCACGGCGTCATGGCATTGGCACGTTTGTACGAAATCACCCGATCCTCAAAAACCTCAATTTTAACTTTGGCATTACCGAGATGATCGAGTCCGGTGGCTCAAAAGCGGGGACTAGTCACCTTGCAATTCAAAAGGAGGCCGCCGACCAGGAAAAAGCGGAACAACTACGCGTCCCCCTTGGGACAACATTGATCACAGTTGAACGCGTACGAACAGCCAATGGACGTCCGGTTGTCTATTCTTTGGACACAATCACAGAGTCGCTTCTTCAGCGCGCGGGTTTCGATCCGCAACTTTTGCGCACCGAGTCCATTTACAGCATACTGCAAGCCTCCCTGGGCCAACTGATTGAGTATGGCATCGCGCGTCTTCTCCCAGTCACTCCTCCGCGTCATGTAGCTGAGAAATTAGGACTTCCAAGGAATGCACTCACGCTTTATATTGTTCAAACGGATTATTCGGCTGCCGATGAGCCTCTCGTATATTCCTGCGAGTATCATCTGCCAGATGCCTTTGACTTTGTGGTGTGGCGACGCGGCCCTACCAGACTTCATAGTTCTTCCAATGATGGTGCCTAATGAACCCCATCACTTTCCACCCACTCGCGTGCCCGAGGCTGCCAGACTTCCGCCAATTTGCTTTCGTTCAACCTATATTGCACGATAACGTCATATAGTAATACCTATCGTAACTATTCCATTCTTTCCGTAAACACGGATCTTTTATTATCTTCCTACAGGCCAACTTGCCATCAGAGCAATCAATCATTGCAATGAAAGGGAAGGAAGTATGGATACAGCTGCACGAATCATTCGAATCATTCGGGCGACGCAAGCCAGAACAGAGAGGTGCAATCGATACCGGGCATAAGAACTCACAGGAGGTTTTCTATTGCTGCAGGGGACATGTCCTTCTTTTTGATGAACAAAATTATCATGAATTATTTGGGGGAGACGCGATCTTTATTCCTGAGGGATTACCACATACACTAATTAATATTGGGGAAGAGACGGCAATCCTAATTTGGGCCGGCGCACCTGGAGAATAAAGTATGCCAAGTATTCTGGCATTTGATCTGGGAACCACTGCTCTGAAATGCGCGCTCCATGACCTGAATGGAAATGTTATCGCGAAAGCATCCGAGGAATATCAACTGATTACACCCACAGCCGATTCGGTGGAGATGGAGGTTGAAACCTACTGGCAGGCACTCAAGTCCGCGGTTGCTTGTGTGCTACATGAATCAGGTACCGATCCGGCAGAGATCAAAGCAATTGGAATCTCCGCACAGGGAGAGACATTGATTTTGGTAGACCGTAATGGCAAGCCTCTACGCCGCGCCATTGTATGGCTCGATAACCGGGCACAACGGGAAGCCGAAGAATTAAGTGAAATCTTTGGGCATAGAAACGCTTATGAAATCACAGGACAGGTCAGGTTGGTTCCCACCTGGCCCGCAAGCAAGATTTTATGGTTAAGAAAGCACGAGCCAGAAACATTTGGGAGGGTTGGAAAATTTCTATTGATTGAGGATTACTTTCTTTACCGCCTGACAGGCGAGTATGTATGTGAAGGCTCTTTGGTGACATCTACCTGTTATTGGAATTTCGTCACGCGTAGCTGGTGGCAGGAGATGTTGGATGAGTTACATATCTCAACAACTCAACTTCCTCAATATTGCGAATCAGGCGAAGTCGTAGGAAAGCTACGCCCCGAAATTGCTCATGAATTAGGGCTGAACCAAGACACCGTCGTCTGTACCGGAGCATTGGATCAGGCCTGCGGCGCGATCGGGGTCGGAAACATCAAGCCGGGCATTTTCAGTGAAAACACCGGCGCGGCGCTTGCTATCTGTGCCACTGTTAATCAACCTGTTTTTGACCCAAGAGATGAGATGCCCTGTCATTATCATGGGCTACCCGGACTTTACATGCTGCACACCTTCACTGGTGGCGGGATTGTGATGCGCTGGTTCCGCGATGAATTTGCTGGTCCTGAAATGCGAGTTAGTAAATCCAGTGGATTGGACGCCTATGATTTGATGAGCATGGAAGCGGCGCGTGTCCCACCCGGCTGCGAGGGACTCGTGATGCTCCCCCATCTTCAAGGCGCGATGGCCCCTGAGGCGAATCCAAAAGCAAGCGGTGTTTTTTATGGATTCACATTACGCCACAGACGCGGCCACTTTACAAGGGCAATCATGGAGAGTGTAGCGTTTATCGTGCGACGAAACATCGAAGTCCTTGAAGGTTTGGGCGTTTCCGTCGACGAGATACGCGCATTAGGAGGGGGCGCGCGCAGCAGTCTTTGGAAACAGATGGAGGCAGACATTGTCCAGCGACCGGTTTTCACAACGAGCAATGAAGAGGCGGCGACGCTGGGCGCAGCAATTCTGGCCGGAAAAGCTGTCGGACTCTATTCCAGTGTAGAGGAAGCCGCTGAAAGAATGGTTCAAATCAAGGAGCGGTTTGAGCCGAATGAGTCCAACCGGTCCACTTATGATGACGTTTTCGGCACATATGTAAGACTATATGATGCACTTTGTCCTCTTTTCGAAATGAGACAGGGATAAACAGAAATAATCTAGGAAAAAGTCCTCTTCAGCGTTCGCTGTAAAGGATTCGCTTTTTAGATCGTTGGAATGATCCAGGAAAGGAGAATGAAACATCAAAATTATCCATCTATGACAGAACAATTATGCTAAGTAACAACCAATAGTCAGAAAGGAGGAACAACCTTATGTCTGCTCAAGATGCCATGCCGTCGGCTGCTCAACAGGCTGCTGCCCAGGAAGCGGGAGAAGTGTTTTCGCGCAAGGCGTCGGGTCTTACCCGCGTCGTAAGTCCATGGACTGCGCTGGCGTATTCCTTTGTTGCACCCAACATTACGCAGGCTAGTTTCTATCTGCTCTGGGCTGTGACCTTATATGCTGGTGCCCAAATGCACGCATCCATCATGTTCATGTTGACGCTGATCCCATTCGCCGCAATCTACACATATTTCTCGTCAGCCATGCCTCGTTCCGGCGGTGAATATATTTACGTCAGTCGAGTGCTGACCCCGTTCCTGGGTTTCATTGCTTCGTGGACATTGACCATCGTTGGTCTTAACTGGCAGGGTAACAATACCAACTTCGTCGTCAACTGGGGTTTCGGGCACGCGATCACACAGATGGGTTTGATCTACAAGAACGCATCCCTGACGAATCTGGGACTGGAGTTAGCAAAAACACAGGGTTCGTGGCTGGTATGGATCGTCGGCACCATCTCTCTGATGCTTTCGTTCTACGTGATCTACCTCGGGACCAAGGTGTTCATGCGATTCGTTTGGGGAGCCATGATTTTGACCTGGATCATGCTCGCCGTATATGCGGGTGTGCTACTCTCGGTCAACCCGGATGTCGTCCATAAAGGCATGATGCTGGTTCAGAACATCGATTACCAGAATGTCTTCGCCAAAGCCCAGGAGCTGGGCTGGACGCCAGGATTCATGTCGG
>DAINRK010000240.1:0-6932 GCA_036741855.1 Anaerolineales bacterium | reverse complement strand
TCACGTGACCTAACATGGCCAGCATGGATCGCCTCAATACGAAGTCATCCAGATGGATTATCTTTTCATACTGTAGCAGAAAGGTGATCTCGCGACTGGAATAATCTGGCATTGTCTTGAGAATAAAGTCGGTGCCGCCGTTCATATATGTTGCAACCGATTCGGCGCGCGTGCCGTAACGCTCGAACAACAATTTCAATCTTTCCCGTGTAACGCCCGTCCATGCAGATAGACTTTCGATCTGGCGCTTTAGCTCGGTAGGATCACGCGGGTAGCCGTGCCCGCCACCAATAGGAAGTGCACGTGTATCTTTTTTACGCGGCAACTTAAGATGGGCGAGTGCTTTATCAGTCACCTGTTCCCCAAATGCGCGGAAGGACGTCCACTTGCCGCCCACTAGAGAGAAAATTGGAAAAGACAGGTTGGTCCAATCTCCACTAACGACTTCAATGCTGTGATCACGTGAGATCTGGGAAGTTAGTTTTGCTGAAGAATGCGGCAACGGGCGAACTCCCGAGTATCGAAAGATAATATCGTCCCGAGAGAGCTTGATGTTCGGAAAAACGCGCAAGATCATCTGCAGAAAATAATCTGCTTCCTCATCGGTACAACGAGCCTCGTCAGGATTCTCTATAGGAATATCTGTGGTTCCAACCAGCACACGGTCAAACAAAGGATAAATCAACACCAGGCGTCCATCGTCGTTCTCGAAATAGAATTCGTGATTGCCAATGGCGTTTCGCAATTCGTCATGTTTTAGAATGATGTGTGAACCCTTTGTCCCACCGATGAAACGGGTGGATAGACCAAGCTTGCGATTGGCTGAATCAATCCAGGAGCCTGCCGCATTGATAACCAGCTTTGGCCGCACATCATAAGATTCGTCTGTAAGCTCATCGCGAAGAATGATCGTATCTTCACTCCCACCTACCATGGTGACGTAATTGAGCGCACGAGCATCAGGGTTATAGGCCTCTGCATCAAGCATTAATTCAACAGCAAGACGCTCAGGTCTTAGGATCGCTCCATCATAATATATAGCCGTGTTGACAATTTCAGGGTTCAATTGCTTCCACTTCATAAGCGATTGGTCACGTGAAAGGAATTGATGTTTCGGCACAACACGTTGCGCACCATTTCCACCCTGGGCACTTGAATATGCGTCATACATCATCAATCCCAGCTTGATGACAAGCGAACCGCGCTCCGAAGGTTTGTCCAACATTCTAAGGAACTTAAGTGGTGCATTGAGCAAGCCGGAGAATCGTTTGAATATAGGGATGGTTGTGGGAAGGGGCTGCACGATATGCGGTGCATTGTGTATTAAACGATTTCGCTCCTGTACGGCCTCACGCACGAGGCGAAACTCTCCATTTTCGAGATAACGTATTCCACCATGTGCCATGTGAGAGGAAGCTGAAGATGCACCTGAGCAAAAATCCCCGCGCTCCACAAGTAATACATCAACGTCATTTAAAGCAAGGTCTCGGAACGTGCCAATGCCGTTGATGCCCCCGCCAATGATCAATACAGAGACGTTGGGGTTTTCTTTGAGAGAGGAAAGAACTTCGCTGCGATTCATGTATCCCATTCCAGGTGCCAGGTGCCAGTTTCCATGCCCAGTGACCTGGAACCCGACACTCAGACCATGATACTTTATTCAACCCAGTCAAACGTTCGCGTGACAGCCTTCTTCCAACCCGAGTATAACTTCTTTCGCATGTCCGCGTCCATTGCAGGCTGCCATTCCTTATCCATACCCCAATTCTTTTTCAATTCATCGAGATCCTTCCAAAAACCAACAGCAAGCCCGGCCGCGTAGGCGGCGCCCAATGCAGTCGTTTCCGCGACTTTCGGGCGGACAGCAGGCACGTCTAAAATATCGGCCTGGAACTGCATTAGCAATTCATTGAAGACCATTCCTCCATCGACTTTGAGGGAGGTCAACGTTACGCCTGAATCTGTTTCCATCGCATCGAGCACTTCCCGCGTCTGATACGCGGTCGCTTCCAGCGCGGCGCGGGCGATGTGTCCCTTATTGACGTAACGAGTCATGCCAACGATCGCGCCTCGCGCATCAGATTTCCAATATGGAGCAAACAAACCCGAAAATGCAGGGACGAAATAAATCCCACCATTGTCTTCCACGGATTTTGCCAACGCTTCCACCTCAGCTGATGATTGAATCAATCCCAAATTATCTCTTAACCACTGAATCAGTGCGCCGGTGATGGCAATCGAACCTTCCAGGGCATAGATTGCCTTCTGGTCCCCAATTTTATAACCCAACGTCGTGAGCAAGCCTGCGTTGGATGGAACTGGAGTCTCACCTGTGTTCATCAACATAAAGCAGCCTGTGCCATAAGTATTTTTGGCCTCACCTGCGGTGAAGCAAGTTTGCCCAAACAAGGCAGCATGTTGATCGCCGAGATCACCCGAAACAGGAACATTCTGTAGGGATGGGCAGCTGCCCATCCCTACAGACGCGTAGATTTCAGAAGATGATTTGATTTGAGGCAACACCGCGCGAGGAATATCAAGGATTTTTAGGATTTCATCATCCCAATCGAGCGTAGATAAGTTCATCAACAGCGTGCGTGAAGCATTGGTCACATCTGTGATGTGTTGGCCCGTGAGATTCCAAATCAACCAAGTATCAATGTTGCCAAATAATAATTCTCCATTTTCGGCTTTCTTACGAGCATCGGAGACATTATCCAGAATCCATTTGATTTTTGGACCGGAGAAATACGTGGCGAGAGGTAAGCCTGTTTTATCTCTGAATCTGTTCTGACCCCCCTCTTTCGCTAACTCATTAATAATCCCATCTGTACGCGTATCCTGCCAGACAATGGCATTGTAAATTGGCTTGCCGGTATTTTTGTCCCATAGAACGGTGGTTTCTCTTTGGTTTGTAATTCCAGTTGCGGCGATATCAGCGGACTGCAGTCCGCGCACCTTCATTGCACCTTCGATCACTTCCTGTGTGCGCTCCCAAATTTCCAACGCGTCATGTTCGACCCATCCCGGTTTCGGATAAATTTGATTATGTTCTTTCTGGTGAACAGCAATAATATTTCCCTCACGATCGAATACAATGAAACGAGTGCTTGTCGTTCCCTGATCGATCGCCGCGACATATTTTGACATTTCATACCTCTCGAATATTTTTTTGGGTCGATTAATTTATTTACGTCGCGCTGTTTTGCTCGAAACATCAGAAGAAAGTACCAATTCATCGCTATTCAAGAATTTGAAAACTGCAACAGCTAGACTCGCGCCAATCAGAGGACCTGCAAAGTAAATAACGTAAGTCATTGGGTCTTTGAAGCTTCCGGTAAATAGGGCAGGACCAAATGTACGCGCCGGGTTAAGCGAAGCGCCCGTCATTGGTCCACCCGCCAGAATTGCGAAGACCAGAGTCAATCCAATCGCAAGACCAGCCAACGCACCGCCTTTTCCTGCAACTGCTGTATGCAGAATTGTGTTGACCAAAAAGAACGTCAATATGATTTCTACAATCAGCGCGATATAAGGTGCAGGCTCAGTAAGTGTGCCAACTGTTGCGCCGCCCTGAATCCCACCCAGGTTCACGCTTTCAACAATTACTGTAAGTACAAATGCAGCCACACTGGCGCCCACAAATTGGGCAATCCAATAAAATACTGCCTCGCCCCATTTAATCGTATTGTTCAATGCCAGCCCAAATGTTACTGCCGGGTTGATGTGCGCGCCAGAAATATGACCATAACTGTATACAAAAACTGCTACAACAAAACCGTGAGCAAGAGCCACACCCAACAGTCCACCTAAACCAACCACACCCGTACCTGCACCAATAAACACAAGCGCAAACGTACCGATGAACTCAGCTACGAAAACCCTCGAATTAAACATACTGCCTCCCGATTTATATAAGTTTCAAGATGACAACAAAATCTATCTTAATGGCTACAACCAATGACGCGCGCCAATCAGAAAAGATCTTCCACTCATGGATTTCTTCCCCGCCGGTTGCACTTCGTCAAGGATGAGAAGCCCGCCTCCCGCGCCGACTGCAGGCTGATCCCGATAAATCAACCTCTGCCCCACTGATGAATCTCCCATTTCAACGTGTGCTTTATGCACTTTCAGTGGCGCGCCGTCAAAATCCATGAATGCGCCCGGCCACGGATTGAACCCTCGTACCTGACGCTCCAATTGATTCACATCGCGCGTGAAATCCAGCTTACCTTCTTCTTTCTTTAGCATTGGTGCATATGTTGCGCCTTCTTCAGGTTGAGGTTGAGGAGTTAGTTTCCCCGATAAATAATCTGGCAGAGTCTCAATGAGCAGATCCGCGCCGAGATGAGATAAGGTTTCGGTAACGGAACCAGCCGTATCGTCCGCCGAGAGACAAATGGATCGTTTCGCGAGCATAGGACCGGTATCGAGTCCCACATCCATTTTCATGATAGTCACACCTGTTTCTTTATCTCCGTGAAGGATCGCGGCATTGATTGGCGCGGCACCACGCCAACGCGGCAATAATGAGGCATGAACATTGATACATCCAAAACGCGGCAAGTCCAGAACATCCTTTTTGAGAATCTGACCGAACGCTGCAACGACGATGAGATCAGGATTCCATACACGTAGCTGCTCCGTGGCTTCGGGCGCACGCAGCTTTTCAGGCTGCATTACAGGAATACCAAGTTCAAGCGCCAAGGTTTTCACAGGAGGCATTTGTATCCTACGCCCGCGGCCAGAGGCACGATCAGGCTGAGTGACTACACCAACCACTTGATACTGTTGAGCCAGCGCGCCCAGAACCGGTAATGCAAAATCGGGGGAGCCCAAAAAGACAATTTTCATGATATCGTCATTTTACCAGCAGGGGCGGGATACCTTGTACATTACTCCTATCCGATTAGGCTGGAAGTTATAGCTGTTCGTTTGGTTGCGAAAATCTGATTGCATTCTGTCTTGTTTGGTTGTAAAATAAACAAAATTCAATCCCAGCCAATTCGGAGGAACTCATGTCTCAAGAACCTATGATGGAAGTCACCAGCGATGACAAGTTGTGGGCTTTGCTCGCTTACGCACTTTCCCCTCTCGTTCCAGTTATTATTCTGTTGATGGAGGATAAAAAGAACCGCCCCTTCATCCGTGCGCATAATGCACAGGCGCTGGTCTGGGGGCTTATCAACCTTATTGGCGGAACCATCCTAAGCGGTGTGTTATTCTTCTGCTTTGGGTTGCCATCCCTGCTGATCTGGGCAGTCGGCGTATATTGGGGCATTCAAGCTTACAACGGCAAACTGGTTGAAATTCCTGTAATTTCCAATCTCGTCAGGAATCAGGGCTGGGCATAACCTCCGTTCCAAAAAAGCGAAGGCTCACATCATAGATGTGAGCCTTTTTGTTTTCATATGAGTAAAGTATTAAGGTCCCCACCTTGGCTGGTAATCGCAGTAATCGTTATTTGTTAACCGGCGCAAGTCTGTCCCATCAATACGGATGATGTAGATTTCGCATCCGTGGTCATCGCCATATTTATCGAAATAGGCAGTGAATACAACCCATTGACCGTCCGGCGAAAAGGAAGGACCCTGACTGTTGCCTCCAGTTGGCGTGAGCTGGCGAACATTGGATCCGTCTGCATTCATAATATAGACTTCCCGGTTCCACGATGGACCTGAATAAGTGATAATGAATTGCCCGTCTGATGACCAGTCACTGCGGCCGCGGATGGCAGGCAGATTTGTAACTTGGCGCAAACCCCTACCACTCTGATTTACCACAAATAGCTGGACTGCTCCTTCAGAACCGGATGCAAACAGGATTTGCTTTCCATCTGGAGACCAGGTCGGGTCCCAGCCCAGAATTTGAGGGATGTTTCCGGCATTCTCCCCATTCCCGTTCATGATCATGAGTTGAGATTGATCATTGCCGGGATTTCCACTCCCGCGCGCAAATGTAATTGATTCTCCATCAGGCGAAAACTCGGGGGCAGTTAATATGCCCAGCCTGTCTGTCAATCTCTCCACAGTATTGTTATTGAGATCAAGACTGTATATCTCATAAACATTTTGTTCGCGAAAGGAGGAGTAAAGCACGCTCTTCCCATCAGGAGACAATGAGGGATAAAAGTGACGTACATTGTCGTTCGTTGTTAACCTTCTAACCCCTGAGCCGTCTGCATTCATGATACAGATCTGGTCCATTGCTGTCACTTTGAAGATCTGGCAGGTGAAAACAATATGACCTGTAAGTTGATCTGATGAGGAAGCTGGTGGAATGGAAACCTGCCCAGAATCAGGTGGAAGGGTAGGCATGATTGTGGGAAAGTTAAACTCAGGAGTCGAGATCGGATCACCTTGCGCGGGAGAAGAAAGCGAGGAGGGGGTCAATGCTTGCAGCGTGCCGAGCAGATCCGGGGCTGGCGTTGAAACAGGACCGAAGAGTCCGCATGCCAAAACAAAGAGAAGCGTGGCCATTATCCATAAAAGTTTTCTTCGACTCATGATCTGTTGCATATTCACATATCATTAATTGGGGATATATAATGATAATTCCTCAGGCCGGTCTATAAGCCGCATTCTGTCCGGCACATTGCTGTGCCTGTGCGATCATCTCTCTGGGCGACGCGTCGCCGCGCCGCTCGATGCGGCCTACCCGGGACTGGCTCTCTCACCGCGTGAGAGAGCACGTATGAAGACGAGCAGTCTCCCGTCGTCCGCGGACGACTTCGTCCCTGCTTGGCCTTGCTCCCGGCGGGGGTTACCTGGCCATCCACATTACTGTAGATGCCGGTGGTCTTTTACACCACCTTTTCACCATCACCCATTCTCACTTCTTGCGAAGTGAGCAGGCTGTTTGTTTCTGTGGCCCTTTTATCCGGCAGGTTAGCTCCTCACGGAGGGTTCCCCGCCCCGGGTGCTATCCGACGC
>DAINRK010000239.1:0-6933 GCA_036741855.1 Anaerolineales bacterium | reverse complement strand
GAGTTGTAATCCGCTTTCGGGAAGATCGTCAGTTTGCCTCCAACAGTCGCATCGATGACTTCACGTCCTGCTTTGCGATAGGCTTCACGCGCCAAAATATATCCAACCTCAGACGTATCCAGATCGGGTAGTTGCCATTTGACCCCTTTGCCAAAGTAATTCGGCATGAAGTGATTGGGGTCATCGCCTTCTGAAACGACAACCTTGTTGGCATCGCCCTTGGATGCAAAGTTATGATCCACACCGATGAGGATGGCTTTTTGGATGCCCATGTGGAATGCTAGTTGCAAAGCGAGGTTAGTCACCGTGGCGCCTTCCCATACTCGTCCACGCACATCGTGGGTAAAACGCGGACCTGTGTAGGTCGTGTAAACGAAAGTAGGTATTTGAGTAATTAGCAATTGAGGCGAGAAATGACGGTGCGAACGCCATGCAATGAATTTTGGAATTGCAAGAGAATTTATATCATCTACGAATTGTTCAACGACCAGATCATTCGTAATACAGAGATAAGTAGCTGCAAACCCTAATTCGGGAAATGCAAGGTAAAAGCGGTTCATACAAAATGTGATCTCATTACGCAATTTACTAAGATCGATTTGCCTTAGGCTGGGGCCATTGCCAATGATGAAAGCGCGTTTCCCTTGATGAACATCCTTTAATTGGGCGAGCCGCCGAATGCTCTCGCGCCGCCAGGGATGGAGATATGCATCGGGGAGTTCCGGGAGGCGACGTATGGCATCGTAAGTGTCGCGAACAAATGTCCAAAGCGGGGGTGCGATAATTTGTTTGAGAGTCTGTTTCATAATCCGTAAAGAAAGAGGAAAGGTTCTTTCTTCTTTTAAGATTTACTCCGTGCTTAGCCTCGCAGTTGCTCCCCCATCCACAACCAATGCCTGACCCGTCATAAATGATGATTGTTCATTATCCGCTAGGAAGTAAATGGCGTGGGCGATCTCTTCGGGCTTCCCAACCTTACCGCTGACCGTTTTGCGGGCAAGATTATCGAGACGTTCCTGCACATCGCCGTGACCTACGTGACCGCGTCCTAGTCCTGCTCGAAGCATCGGAGTATCTACTGCACCAGGAAGAATCGCATTAACGCGAATGTTATCAGGCGCAAACTCAATCGCCATGGCACGCGTAAGGGCAAGCAAACCACCCTTTGATGCAGCGTACGCGGCAATGTTAGCAGATGTCTGAATGGCGTGAACAGAAGAGACATTTACGACTGCACTTCCATTTCCGGCTTGGAGAAGCGGATGCGCTAGCTTCACGCCTAAAAACACCGAGCGTAAATTGGATGCCATAACTGCATCCCATTCTTCGACCGTTGTTTCCACCAAAGGTTTGGAGACCTGTAATGCGGCATTGTTTACAAGCGCTTCAAGACTCTCCGTGAAAGCGTGAGCCTTTTCGAAAATCGACTGCATATCTTGTGCGCGCGAAATATCAGCCTGGATGAAGAGTCCAGTCGAAGGAAAGGCATTGTCAAATTCGGAGCGGTCAACACCAATCACGCGCCATCCTTTTTCAGCGAAAAGGGATACTGTAGCCCGGCCAATGCCTCCAGCCGCTCCGGTAACTAAAACAGTTTTTCTCTCAGCCATTTCTGTTAACTTTCTTCATATTTCAATCCGAGGCCTTCAACCAGATTCCTGATCGTATTCCAATGGACTTTTTCCCAGGCAGCGGGGCTGGAGTTGGAGTTGTGCGGAGCGAGCATGACGTTGTCCATCTTAAGCAGGGGGCTCTCAGGCGGTAACGGTTCATGTTCGAACACATCCAATGCAGCACCCGCGATTTGACTATTTTGTAACGCATCTATCAACGCTTTCTCGTCAACAATCGGTCCTCGGGCGGTGTTAATTAACACAGCATTGGGTTTCATCTGAGCAAAAGTATCTGAGTTCATCAAGTGGTGGCTGCTTGGATTCAAATCGCAGTTTATGGTGACATAATCGCTATTGGAAAGTAGAGACTTGAGATCTGTCATCTCTATTCCGGTGTCCGTAATGAAATTAGGGTCAATTTCGATAATATCTGTACCGTAAACTTTCATACCGAAGGCATGGGCGCGACGTGTAACCGCTTTGCCGATATTTCCTACACCAATAACACCCAGTGTGCATTCACTTAGACTCGTTCCTGCAATCTTTTCCCACTTTCCACTTTTCATTTCTCTGTCCATCCAAGGCTGGCAGCGAGCGAAAGATAAGATATATCCGAGCACAGTGTCTGCAACCGGCAGGGTGAAGGCGTTGAGGGTGCGTCCAATCTTTACCTCATAACGGGAGCAGGCTGAGGCGTCGATCGAATCGATGCCCGTCCCCCACTTGGAGATCACCTTGAGGCGCGGTGCACAGGCAGCAATCACCCTCTCAGTATATCGGTCATCACCACAAATTGCACCATCGAATTGTCCCGCATATTGGAGCAACTCTTCTTCCTCCATGCGTTCATGGACACGAGGGACCATGAGCTCGATAGCATATTGATCGAACACGGACTTGAAACGATCCACAAACGGAATCATGTAGGGTGCCGTGAGAAGGACTCTATATTTTAACTCTGGCAATGGTTTGATACCTTTGAAAAATCATATAAATTCTCATCTGGAGGAGAGAAATAAGATATGTCATCGAGCAAATCATATCTGCCACCAAAGTATGAGTTGAAGATCAAACGAAACGTATTAACAGGCGATATTGTAGGATATACCTGTTCATCATGACCTGGCAAATAATACGCGTTCAGAATCCGAAAACGCTTTTCTTTGGGTTGAAGCCAGGGGCCATGATCGCCCTGCAGAATGATGACAGGCGGAGTAGCCGATTCGGATACCAGCGTATCCACTGCCTGCAAGACTTTCTGATTCAAAAACGTCAATTGATTTTGATACCCCTTTGCATATAAATCCGGTGGATACTCCCGATTCTCATTCCAGAAATCGGCGGGATATGTATGCTCACCGTTTGGTCCGAACACAAAGGGCGGATGCGGAGAAATCACATGAATGAATGCAAACGTCGGTTCGGGCATGCGCGCAATGTCATCCAATTTATCAAACACCAGAAGCGTGCGATTCCGGAAGTTCTGGGCCATGATCCCATCTGCATCGATCCAACCTAGATCCTGCGCGTGACGCGCCAGGGTAGTCTGCATGAACAGCACTTCAAATTCGGACATGCCTGCCGAAAACGGGGGTGGTGTGTAGAAGATATCTACATCATCAAACTCGCTCCAGGCAAAACCTGTTGCAAATGCGACTGTCTTATAACCCATATTTTCAAAGTTATAACGTGCCGCGCTGTGCTTGAACGAATCCCATAAGACTCGTCGGCGGGAGGTGCCAGGCACGAAGCTAGGGTCAAGTTCCTGCAAATAGGACATATTCAACGTCGATGTTACTGAGATATCAGTACGCACAAAATTGCTCTGACTGCACTCTGCTACATAAAAACCGCGTTCGCGTAAGGCAGTTACAAATGCACTGTTGTCATATCCATAAGCCTGCTTCAACAAATCATCGCGTCCATAAGAATCCAGGATGAAGTAATACACATCGGGCGGATTCTCTGGACGTATCAATTCCTGTATCGGCGCATTTTTCGCTCCGAGATAATGAGCGCCTTTTTTCTGGAGTCCCGAGCCGATTTGCACCAACGAAGTGACCACAAGCCCAAGCGAGATCACGTTCAATGCCAGGGCTGACGAGGGAGATTTTTTTATCGTCCACACAACTGCGAGAACAGCAAGTATGAGCCAGGCCAGCAACAACCGCGAAGTGAAATCAAAATCTTCCAGCTTTTTAGTCAACAAAATATGAATATGACCGTATGAAAAGAATAGTACCATCCACAGTGTGGACAAGAATGCGGCACGATGCCAATCTCGCAAGAGCAATTTAAGCACGAGGATAAGGGCACCTGCAAAACTGATGCAGATCAACAACGGACGCCAGCCTACTGCAAGTTTGACCTCTCCAATATTTTCGGCAAGTAATGCCAGCACCGGATAGGCAGAAAAGAAAAACGTATACAACGGCAGGGATCGTATTTTTTGAAACAAGGCTGATTTAGCCATTCACTGCGACTCTTGAAGAACCTGCTGCGGGCACGGATAAGGCACCTCTGAAAAATCATATAGCTTAGGCACAGGCGAAAAATACGTTACATCCTTGAGCATCTCATATTTGCCGCTAAAGTAATCATTGAAAACCAGACGGAACGAATTAACGGGTGATATGGTCGGATACAACGCCGTTTTGTGCCCGGGCAAATAGTATGCATTCAGAATAAAAAAGTGCTGCGGCTTAGGTTGTAGCCAGGGGCCATGATCCCCTTGTAAGATGATGATAGGTGCATGTCTAGATTCAGAGAGAATCGTATCTACCGCGTCCAGCATTTTGCTGTTCAGGAATGTTAGTTGATTGGTATAACCTAACTCAAATTTGTTGGCAGGATAAAGTTTTTTCTCATTCCAGAAATCTGCAGGGTTGGTGTGTTCTCCATTCGGCCCAAACACAAAAGGCGGATGGGGCAGAATCAAATGAACATACACGAACTTGGGCCCCTGCATCTGGGCCAAATCCTCTATGCTATTAAAAATCAGCATATCACGGTCACGAAAATTCTGGCCGGTGATCTGGTCGAGATCCAGCCAGCCAAAATCCTGAAGCTGGCGCGCTAGTGTGGTTTGTATAAACAAAGTTTCGAATTCGGTCATCCCCGAAGAAAAGGGTGGAGGAGTGAGAAAAATGTCCCCATCATCGAGTTCGCTCCATGGAAAGCCGTTTGCAAACGAAATGGTCTTATATCCCAAACTCTCCAATTGATAGCGGGCGGCGTTGTGTTTAAGCGCATCCCACAAATGCGAGCGAGAAATACTCTTTGGGTCGCTGAATTTCGGATCAAGGTCCTGCAAATAGGAAAAATTCAAAGAGGATGTAACGGAGAGTTCCGTGCGTGTGTAATTGCTCTGACTGCACTGAGCTACATAAAAACCGCGTTCTTCCAAAGCCTTCACAAAGCCGCCGTTATCGTAGTCATAGGCGCTCTTTAATAAATCTTCGCGCGTGTACATATCCAGGATGAAGTAATAGATGTCAGGCGGATTCTGTGGAAGCGTGAGGCTTCCTTCTGGTGCGTTTTTCGCGGTGACACGATTTGCCTGGACGCTTCGTGTACGAAGGTCAGGACTGATCTGCACCAGTGAGGTTACCACCAGCCCAAGCGCGATCACGTTCCACGTCAAAGCTGATGTGGGTGCCTTTTTGACCGCCCATACAACCGCTATGACTGCAAGCAGGAACCATGCTAACAATAACCAGCGTGTGAAATCGAAATCCTCCAATTTTTCGGTAAGCAAAATATGGATATGCCCATATGAAAAGAAAAGTATCATCAGCAAAGTGGATAGAAATGCGGCACGATGCCAATCACGCAGAAGTAATCTCAATAAAAGAAAAAGTGTTCCAGCAAAAACTACGCAAATAAGCAGAGGCCTCCAGCCCGCCTCAACTTTGACCTGTCCTGAGTTAAAAGCAAGCAACGCCAGCACGGGATACGCACCGAATACGATGGGATACCAGGGAATCGAAAACCATCTAGAAAGAGTTTTAATCACACGCTGCAAGTTATTCATTCTTCGATTGTCTTTTAAAGAGGAAATCGCAAATTTCAAAATCCAATTCTTCGTCAATATCCCAGGCTTCGTCTGCATCGATTTCGAACATCAATGGGTGGTCGCTGATGCGGTGTCGCTTCGCCAGCAGGTTTTCGCGATTGAAGATATATAGGCAGGAGTTTTCTTCATATACAGGTGGTAAATCCTGGGTCTGGATTAATTCTCTTGGATTGTGATTGATAGCGGTGCCATGTTGATCATACAAACGCGTTTGCAAGCGGGTGACAGAAAAGAGTGAATCGTTTTTTGGGTAATTTGTAACAAGCAATTGGATGGCGCGCGATATAGTTTCAGGTTTTAGCAAAGGATTCGTGCTGTGTGTCTGCAGATAAAAATCTGCCTTTACCTGTTCTGTATCATGGATCAAAATGTCATTCATGGGCACATCGTCTGAACGCAGGTGTTCAGGGCGATTGATGATTTTCACTTGTGGGAAATACTTTCTCAAGCCATCGATGACCGGCTCTGAATCTGTATCTACCACAATCTCATTGATGTCGGGAACCGCAAGGAGGGTTTCAATCACGTGATGGAACAAGGGTTTGCCTACTAGCAGACGATAATTCTTACCCGGCACGCGCTGGGAGTGATGTCGCATTGGGACCAGGGCAACAACTTGGGGCATAGATTATTGATTATACCGAATCGGCTCTACTTCCCTCTTCATGCGGTCTTTGAGTTTCCTTTCTCTAGCATAATAAAACGTCTCGCGCAGCTGCGGAGTAAGCAAGCTTGACTCTTGATAGCCCATTCTTGTCCCATGAAATTGCATAAAGCGGAACCAAAATATCGATGCAAGATTCTTCCACAACACGCGATCACGCGCAGCGTGCCACAAATCGCTCAGAATGTTCATTGTCGTGAGACGGATGAAATCATAAACATTGAAATGTGACTCAGGATAAATTTGCTTGAAAGCCATGGCTTCGCGGCGGTAACGGTTGAAAACACCGCGTGGAGTTTCGTTATGCACATGCACGACTTCCGCCTCTGCTATGTATGCGATATCATATCCCCGCTCTTTTGCCCATTTCGCCCAGGCCAGATCTTCAAGTCCAGTCAATGTCTCGTCGTAAGGATTCTTCTCCCACACACTTTTTCGGATGGCGGCATTCGCATTGTTGCAAAAGGCAGTTTCCTGTATTGGTTTGCTCACATCTGGAAACCACTGGTGAAAAATCTGTTGTTCGGAAAATTTCGCGGATTCAGGTCGCGCGGTGTTCTCAATATATTTTACGGGGAGAA
>DAINRK010000238.1:4514-6939 GCA_036741855.1 Anaerolineales bacterium | reverse complement strand
CCAATCAACTTCAGAACCGTCAGGCATCACATATTTTTCGCCGTATACTTGCGGCGGGTAGTTCAAGCCAGCCTCATCGAACATATCTGGCCGGAAATAGAAAGCACCGGGGAACACAGCGAAGGGCAAGCCGACTTGTCCCTCTTCCGTCTGGTAGAACTTGATCAAAGCCGGGTCGAAGATGCTGGTATCAAAACCACTTGACTCAATCTGCGGTGTGATATCCAGCCACTGGCCGTAGAAGTCATTGGAACCACCCCAACCTACTGGACCAACGATGTCGGGTCCTGCGCCAGATGCAATTTGCGTGGAGAGCGTATCACGAGCGGACTCGTACGGTACGATTTCGAGGACCAGTTCAATCGCATCCTGTGAAGCGTTAAAGTCTGAAACTACTTCTTCCTGGACTGTAACCTGCTCAGGGTTTGTACCAGTGCCAAGGCCGACAAACCAGCGGATCTGGACTTTATCTCCCGTCGCTGGTGGTTCGGTTGCGGCTGGTGGTTCAGTTGCGGCAGGCGGTTCGGTCGCGGCAGGTTCAGTTGCGGCAGGCGGTTCGGTCGCGGTAGGAGCGCCACCGCAGGCAGTGAGGACCATCGAAGCGATGACCAAGAGGGACAGAACGTACAATAGTTTCTTCATGGTGAGTTTTCTCCTCTTACTAGTAATTGGATTTGACAAATATTGATTGGGGTATGGTAATTGGTATTGGTGAAAGGTATCACCTCCTTTGCAATAAGCTTTTGTCTCATGACTGGCAACCACAGGAGTGTCGGAAAATGATTTCGGTCGGGAGAATCATTACCTCCTCCGAAGGCTGGTTCTCCAAAATGCCAAACAACCGCTCTGTGGCGATTCGCCCTACAGCTTCAGTGGGCGCACGGACCGTGGTTAAAGGTGGGTTTAAGAAGGGAGCAAAACCAAGATCATCGAATCCAGTGACTGCAATATCTTCTGGCACCTTATATTGATGTTGATGTAAAGCTCTGAGTACGCCGATCGCCGCATCATCATCCCCTGTAAATACGGCATCGAACTCAACTCGCTTTCCATTCCGAAGAAATTCATGCAGGGCTTCATAAGCCACGTCGCGCTCGAATTCACCATTTAAGACCAGATTTTCATCGAGAGGGATTCCGTTTGCCTGCAGTGCAGACTTATAACCCATCTCGCGGCGCAAGGAATCTTCCTGGCTAACGGGTCCTCGCAGAAACATAATACGGCGCTTCCCGTGTACTTTTATGAGGTGATCCACCAATTGATGTGTGATTTCTGTATTTTCAACCGTCACACTCGGAATCGACACCGACGGAGGAGACGTGCGATGTACCAATATCATGGGAAAGCCCCTCTCATTCAAGTTGATCAGATCTTCATCAACAAGCCCATCAGAAAAGACTAATAATCCATCTGTGTTATGCGGTCCGATTGGTGGGGGGGTATTGTTGCGGCTGCTTGCATGATAAGTCGCAACGATCAAGTTGTATCCCTTGCTGCGAATAACCCCCTCAACACCATTCAAAAGTGGAACGAAGAAATCGTTATGTAAATTATTCAGTAAAAGACCGATTACCCGTGTTTTGCGGCTTGCCAAATGGCGAGCAGCCGCATGCGGCACGTATCTCATCTCCGCCAACACCTGATCCAGTCGCTCAGCAACCTGGGGTGACACAGGTGCGTTCCGATTGATATACCGACTCACTGTAGCAACCGAAACATCTGCCTTTCGGGCTACATCACGGATCGTAACGGAAGAGGAGCGTCTTCTCATGGATAATCTATGTAAACGGTTACTGTAAACGGTTACATTATTTCACATCCCCAATCCAAAGTCAAGCGACGCTTTTCTTAAAAAATCCTCGGACTGCCAATAAAACTTTCTGAAAATTTATGAAAACATTCAAAAATGGCAATTTCCCTGGACTTACTGAACGATATATAACGTTATCGATTGTGGTGGAACGGTGATTCTATCAGTGATATCGATCATTCCCATCGTTTCAGCCTTGTGAGTCGGATCGAACAACCACGCCTCAGCCTGGACTTGTGTTTGGCCCTCAATCCGAATAGCCTTTGTCTTCTCTTCAAGCGAAAGGCTGATGACAATAGCTGTTAAAGTGCCATCCTCGCGCCGCGCGGCATAAATCGAAAGCTCAGGATCATCTGAAGATGAATAGACCAATTCATTCCCAAACTTTTGATACAGTTCATAAACATATGAGGCGTCGTATCATATAATTGACCTCTGCCCTTCAGTTCATCATTAAATAAAGTTGGTTCGTTTCCGATGGCCCAATATTGCACGTTATATTTCTTTTCGATGTTGGTGTAGCGCACCATCTCCGCGGCTTGTTCAAGTGTCCCGTCAAGCAGGCGGACGTGAAATATGGCTGTTGCACCGACTTTTTGCGCAAATGCCATGAAC
>DAINRK010000238.1:0-4414 GCA_036741855.1 Anaerolineales bacterium | reverse complement strand
CCATGAACCTGCTGGGAAGCGCACAATGGTAACACCAGAATCATGAGCAGCATCTAACATACAGCCACGGACCATAGTTTGAACCGTAGATTAGGGGCTAATTGGTCCAAGTGAGTGTGATGGATTTACATAAAGCGTATCGGGGATCGGTGAGGGTACAGGGGTAGATGTGGAAAGAGACATTGAAGTTGGGATAACGTTTTGAGTTGCGGTAGCCGGCTTATCTTGAGTCGGCGCGGAAATCGCAGAAGGATTTCCAGGTGTGCAGGCTGAATAAAGGAAAATAAAGATGATGAAGGCCATGAATGCGCGTTTCATTACAGCTCCTAATTCTTGTGAACTTTGGTCTTATTAAGCTACCACAATAGGGTACATCAAAAGAAGAAACAGGACTGTCCAAAGCGGACAGTCCTGTTTTATTGTTGCTTGTTATATCTTGTTATTGGGTCGGATAATCCAGATACTTCAAACCTGAGCCCGTGTTGAATAGGACAATATTTTCTTCAGGATGTACCCAACCCTGTTGGATGAGTTCTTTGAGTGCTGCCAATGTGGCTGCACCTTCTGGGGCAGCAAAAATACCTTCCATGGCTGCCAATTGATGTTGGGATTCCAGAATAGACTCATCGCTTACAGCGATAGCTGTGCCCTGACTGTCATAAATGTCTTGAAGGATTAGATGGTCAGCAAAGCTTTTTGGAACGCGTAAGCCTGAAGCAATGGTGTGAGCGTTAATCCAAAAATCGCAGAAAGAGGCACCTTCATTGAATGCCTTAACCACTGGCGCGCATCCATCAGCTTGTACAGAGACCATGCGTGGCTTCTTTGTGTTTTCCAGCCAGCCAAGCGTTTCAAGTTCATCAAAGGCTTTCCACATCCCGACGAGTCCCGTGCCGCCGCCTGTAGGATAGATAATTACATCAGGCAGCTGCCAGTCGAACGCTTCTGCCAGTTCGTAACCCATGATCTTTTTACCCTCGACGCGATAAGGCTCCTTGAAAGTAGAAACATCAAACCATCCTTCGGTACGCGCTTTCTCCCCCGCCATGCCTGCCGCGTCACTGATCAAGCCATCTACCAGCGTGACATCTGCACCCGCCATACGGCTCTCTTCGATGTTGGCAAACGGTGTATCTTTTGGCATATAAATGTGTGCCCGCAGACCAGCACGCGCAGCATAAGCAGCAAGGGCGCCACCTGCATTGCCCGCTGTGGGAATAATTACTTTGTCTACACCCAGTTCTTTGGCCTTGGAAATAGCAACCGCCAGCCCTCGCGCCTTGAACGAGCCTGTTGGGTTACTGCTTTCATCTTTCACATAAAGATTCGAAAGTCTCAACTCTTTTTCAAGATGAGGCAGTGAAAGCAGGGGTGTATCCCCCTCACCAAGGAAAATCTGATTTTCTCTATTTAAAACAGGAAGTAATTCGAGCCAGCGCCACATCCCCTTTTTTCGGCGGGTGACCGCGTCGCGATCTATGTGCTGGCGCGCGGACTCAAGATCGTAGCGCGATAATAAAGGTGATTGGCAGATAGGACAAAAGGTATTAAGTTCAGCATAGTTGTAATTTTCGCCACACCCGGAACATTCGAGATAAGATAGGAAAGATAAGCTCATTGATTCGGCAGATACGTGGGCATTCGATTGGCACGCGTGTTGCTGCCTTTTGAGTTTATCACGATCATTCTTATGGAGTGGGAACAAATGCCTCAACTCGTGCCCAAAGCTCGCGAATATTGATTGGTTTGGACATATATACATCACAGCCGGCTTCCAGTGCCCTTTCAGCATCACCCTTCAAGGCATTGGCGGTAACAGCGATAATCGGAATTGAGTTCAATTCACGTTTGTGGCTGCTGCGCAGTCGGCGCGCGACTTCGTATCCGTCGATGTCTGGAAGGTTAATATCCAGCAGGATCAAATCAACTTGCTCAGTTTCCGCTGTATGAATTCCATCCAACCCGTTCTTCGCCTGGAGCAGGCGGTAGCCGCGAGATTCCAATGCCCGCTGGACCAGCCTCATGTTATCAGGATTATCTTCGATATAAAGAATGTTATTGTTCATAATTACTCTCCTTATTCTACACTTTTCTCTTCAATCACTTGTACAACTTGATCAACAAACCTGCGCGGAGGTAGCGATCCTTTTTGATATAGACCTTCGATATGACCATTGAGCCGTCCGCGTTCCTCTGGTGTAATATCTTTTGCACTGACGACTACAACAGGAATATCTTTTGTGCGCGGGTCCAGCTTGAGTTCTTCGACCAGCCCGAACCCATCGATGCCAGGCATGGTGAGGTCAGAGACAATGAGGTCTGGTAATTTCTGTCGTGCCATTGCCAGACCTTCCCATCCATCTTTCGCATGATACACACGATATGCTTTATGACCTTCCAACAAACGTCGAACAAGCAGCGCATCATCATGATTATCATCAATCAATAACACTGTCGTGGTTTTCTCGTCAAGATTTTCAAGGGCGGCTTGCAAACCTTCACGCGGAGCAGGGGATTGGTCCTTGCTCAGGTGGACATCTACAGCCCATTGATCGCCCAGGACATGTTTCTCAACAGGGAAAGTATGGCCTGTGCAGTTGACAACGACCTTTTCATCAGCTTTGATCGTTCCATTGCGGACCAACTTTTCGAGTCCCGCGAAGGCGACGGATGTTGCCGGTTCGACAGCCATTCCTTCGCTTTTCGCGAGCGCGCGCATTGCAGCAAATGCCTCAGCGTCGGTGACGGATTCCATCACGCCGCCGAATTCCTGGGTCAGATTCCATAAGTAAGTATATGCCTTGCCCGGGTCACCTGTTGACAATATAATGATACTTGTCTCTGGAATGACTGCTTCAGCAACATCTTTGCCAGCTTTGAAAGCATTGACCATGGGCGCACAACCTTCAGTTTGAAAGATCGCCAGCTTGGGAATGCGATCGATTAATCCCATATTGTGAAGTTCTTTGAAGCCCTGGTATACGCCTAAGGGCCCCAAGCCGCCACTCACCGCCTGGATGTACCAATCAGGTGCCTGCCAGCCAAGTTGTTCAACGATTTCATAAGCAATTGTTTTCATCGCCTCGCGGGCCGGGATTGAACTGGCTCCGCGATCAAGCAACAAATTGCGGCGTTGTGCGAATTGAGCTGCGATCTGTTTGGTCTGGTCATAGTTCCCGCTGACCCGAATTACTTCAGCACCGAACAACGCTGCCTCCCGCAGCTTTTCCTGTGGGACGAGGCTGGTCATGAAAACCCAGAGTTTGATCCCGGCACGCGCGCAAGCTGCTGCATAAGCCACAGCCGCGTTCCCGGTCGATGCAATGACGGCTTCTTTTGTGCCATTCTCTAACATGGCTGCAACGGCACCAGCAGCTTGACGATCTTTAAAAGAGGAGGTGGGGCCATAGCGTTCATCTTTGATGTAAACGGAGTCAAGCCCAAGTCCGCGCGCGAAGCGTTGCGAAAGCCACAGCGGAGTTCCGCCAGCGGGGTAAAGGTCCAAAGAGGAGGGATACTTCAGCGGGAGGATATCCTGATAGCGCCACATGTTTGAAGGGCGATTCGGAAGCCCTCGTAGCAACTCGCGTTTGAACGTATCATAATCATAGCGCGCCTCCAGCCATTGCGAATCGCATTTTTTGCAAATCGCGGGGACGAATGGTTCGTAAGGCTGTTGATTGCCGCAGAGATTACATTCAAGATGTTTCGGGAAAGACATTTTATTTTTCCTGCTTTTCGATCACTTCGGTGATCCTGGCTTCAAGAGGCATTTCTACAAAGAACGTTGAGCCTTCACCATTGACGCCGGTGCTTTCTGCCCACAGGCGGCCACCGTGCATCTCAACAAGACGACGGCTGATCGGCAAGCCCAAACCAGTGCCACCTACTTTGCGTGTGGTGGATGTGTCCACCTGTGAAAATTCCTGGAAGACATCCTCCAACTGGTCAGCTGGAATTCCAATGCCTGTATCTTTGACAGTGATCAATATTCTTGCACCATCAAGCTGGGAGGCTCGCAGGGCAATCTTGCCTTTCTCTGTGAATTTGATGGAGTTGTTCACGAGGTTGATCATCACCTGGCGCAGCCGTGTGTTGTCGGCAAAAATCTCGATCTCTTGGTCTGAGGTCTCTTCGATGAACAGTGCAAGATTCTTTTCGCTTGCCAGTGTGGATGTGATGCTGGTGACTTCATCCAAAATACTATGGATCGTGAATTTTTCAGGATGCAAATTCATACGTCCAGATTCGATCTTTGCCATATCCAGCACGTCGTTAATCAGGTGCAGGAGATGTTGTCCGTTTTTCTGGATGAGGCGCAGGTCGTTGTCCATATAATCCGTAAGGTCACCATCCAGGCCTTCCAGCATCACATCTGTGAAGCCGAGGATGGAGTTCAACGGTGTGCGCAACT
>DAINRK010000237.1:0-6948 GCA_036741855.1 Anaerolineales bacterium | reverse complement strand
GAACAGCTATATCCTCCTTTCGAAGCCGCCGTTAGTGTAATTGACCTGCTCTTTATGAAGGGTAAGGAAGCGATATCTTATATGGAAATTAAGGAAAAGCAGGCATGACAATTGATGAAACCCAAAAGAAACTTAATGCATACTTTACCGAAAAGCTGGAAACCTTCGGAGCCACAGCGAAAGGTGTAGATTACAACGGCGAGCAGGCGCGACTGATCCGTTTTGCCGAGTTGGTAAAAATAATCAATCCTTCCAAACCGTTTTCTATCATTGATTATGGCTGTGGCTATGGCGCCATGTTTGAATATCTACATGAAAAGGGATGGGAATTTGACTATTACGGTGTGGATTTGATCGAGAAAATGGTGATGGCAGGGCGTCAAAAGTATATGGATTTTTCCAACGCTCATTTCACAACAGATGAGAAGGAACTTCCCGTAGCCGATTATCTGGTTGCGGCAGGTATCTTCAATATTAAGCTTGAGTCGCCTTACGATGCGTGGCAAGATTTTATCTGCGAGACTTTGCCACGCATGAACGCATTATGCTCAAAAGGCTTTTCGTTCAATATGCTGACCAAATATTCGGATGCAGATCGCATGGCAGAACGGCCCGATCTCTTTTATGGCGACCCGCTTTTCTTTTTCGATTATTGTAAACGGAACTTCTCACGCAACGTGGCACTCCTGCATGACTATGGCCTGTATGATTTCACCATCCTTGTGCGCAAGGAAATTTAATTCTTAAATGTCATTGCGAGGAGCGAACGAATGTGAGTGACGAAGCAATCTCCTCGTATGCGGGGATTGCTTCGCTCCCTATGGTCGCTCGCAATGACATCGAAATAATATGAAAATCATCCACGCTCCGCGCGCGTCTGCCATTCTTTACAACCTGCTGGTTTCCCAGGCGAACTCTCTCCCTTGGATTTTACCTGCCAACATTTGTCCCATTGTTCCAATCACGTTCTTCAAAGCGCGTATCCCGTTTGAGTTTGTAGATATTTCACCTATGACTCTGCACATGAATTTGGAACGAGTTGAGGCTTTAATGAAGGCCCGCCAATACGGGGGGTTGTTGTATGTCCATACGTACGGGGAAGCATCCACGCCAGTCGAGTTTTTCGCAAGTGCTAAATCCATTGATCCTGAATTGTTAATTATCGATGACCGCTGCCTTTGTAGGCCAGATCTTGAGCCAAATGCCAATTCACCAGCGGATGTGTCGTTATATAGTACAGGCTATGCTAAGATCATCGAGTTGAATTTTGGTGGGTATGCGTTCATGAAAGAAGGTATTTCATATCGATCTCAACATTTGGCTTTTGCTCCTGGAGATTACGACGAGCTAGAGAAATCTTATAAAGGAGCCATTTCGAAACGCGTAAAGTTTGTTTATCGAGATACAGACTGGCTGGAAACCGATTCAAATTTACGCGCTTTACGTGCATGGTATGATTACCGCGATCAAATTGAAAGCCGCCTGAATAGCTCACTTAAGCAGCGCAGCATTTTAAATAACATTTATACGAACCACCTGCCCCTCGAGATACAGTTGTCTCAGGGCTATCAAATGTGGCGATTCAACATTCGCGTGAAAAACAAGAAGCGTATTATAGATGCTATCTTCAGCGCAGAACTATTTGCCAGTTCACATTATGCTTCTTTGGCGGGAATCATGGCAGAGGGGCACGCGCCAGAGGCAGAGAAACTGGCGGATGAAATTGTCAATTTATTCAACGATCATCATTTCAGCGTGGAACAGGCTGAACAAGTTTGTGGGATCATTAGGGAGAATCTTTCTTGGAACTAAGAGTTGATTTCAATCGCCCCATTACGGTTGGCAACGAATTCGAATACATGCGCCAGGCCGTCGAGAACGCGCACATCTCGGGTGATGGACCGTTCACGAAGAAATGTCACGAATTGCTGGAGCAGGAACTTGGAGTGCCGAAAGTTTTGCTGACCACCTCCTGCACGCACGCGCTGGAAATGTCTGCCATTTTGTTGGAAATCCAGCCAGGTGATGAAGTCATCATCCCAGACTTTACTTTTGTCTCAACTATTAACGCGTTCGTTTTGCGAGGTGCGACACCTCGTTTTATTGACGTTCGGCCGGATACTCTTAATTTGGACGAATCCAAGCTGGAAGCGGCCATCACCTCTCGTACGAAGGCCATCCTCCCTGTACATTATGCTGGCGTTGGCTGCGAAATGGACTCCATCATGGAGATCGCCAATCACCATAGTATGGCGGTTGTCGAGGATAACGCGCACGGGCTGTTTGGCAAATATAAAGGAAAATTTCTTGGCACGTTTGGTTCAATGGCATCGCAATCCTTTCACGAGACAAAAAACTTTACCAGCGGCGAAGGTGGTGCGCTCCTCATTAATGACCGAAATTTAGTGGAACGCGCTGAGATCATCCGCGAGAAAGGGACAAATCGCTCGCGTTTCTTCCGCGGCCAGGTTGATAAATACACCTGGGTGGATATTGGGTCTTCCTACCTGCCTTCCGACATGCTGGCTGCTTTTCTGTTTGCCCAACTCGAACAACGCGAAAAAATTCAATTGCATCGCAAGCAGGTTTGGGAAATATATGCTGCGGGGCTTAAAGATTGGGCTGCCGCGCATAATGTGGGATTGCCTCATATCCCCGATCATTGCGAACAGTCGTACCACATGTTCTACATACTGTTACCAACCCTTGAACTCCGCCAAAAAATGATCTCTTATTTGCGCGAGCGCGGGATTTACAGTGTTTTTCATTATTTGCCTTTACATCTTTCTGATATGGGGCAAAAGTTTGGTGGCAGGGAAGGCGATTGTCCCGTGACTGAACGCGTCAGCGATCAGTTGGTCCGCCTTCCATTCCATAATGCTCTTACAAGCAGTGAACAGGAAATTGTGATTGAATCGATTCGGGATTTTGCCTTTTGATGAATTCGGTTTTGTAATTTGATCAATCCCCGGTTTGTTCCTCATTTATGAGTTACAGAGAATCTCATAGATCTTTTCATAATCATAACCAAATTCTGGCGGGTATCCTGGATCGTTACTCAAAAAAGTACAAAGTGGAAAGCGCATTTCGTTCTGCCCCTTGATCTGTGTTCGATAAAGGGACCTGGCATCGTCATACCTGCCCTGATTAACGAGACCCTCAAAAAAGGGGATTACTTCAGATTTATCATCCGTTTCAAGATTCAATTCAAGTACCTGATCATATAGTTTACTGATTTCCTCCCAATTGCCGCTTTGCCGGGCAAGAGAGGCCCTTTGGTAATAGTAGCACCAACCATGGGTTGGCTCAGCGCCAAATATCGAAATGGGCGGAACAGGAGAAGGTCCAGACGGAATGATCCGGTCGACATGGGAATACGCTCCAACCTTTTCGACCAGCAGCGATTCACTTGCCGAGTAAACGGGCAGCATCCCATCAATAACATGTAAACAAGATGCTGACGAAGGAACGCTTAGCAGGAGCAAATTATTGAAATCCCTGTGGAGCTTAATGTCACGGACGTGATTATTAAGAATTTCCTTCTTCAAAATACTGTAGGATGTTTCGGTATTAAGAACTTCTGCCTGGATGGCAGGCGCTTTCGCTGGGCTGGGATTGTAAATCAAATTAATGGGACCCCAAATCTCGTAATCCTGTTGTGGATTGAATCCTTGTGAAACATAGGCCATCACTAAAGTATCCGTTTGGATATCTGGTGCACGCCACGTCAACTGCCACCACATTTCGCGTTGAACTTTCCAATACTGCGCCCAGTAATCCGCATTTAAAATTTGGGCCAGGACTGAGAGCCCGATCAAAGCGATCAGGATCAACCGGCGAAAACTTGGCTGGAACATTAGCACAACTCCGACAACAAACAGGACTACTCCGCCAATTGGATGAAGTCCGTAGCTCTTGTAGGAATCATATAGATCTAATTGCCTACCAGATAGGATAACTGGCGCAATCGCGAATATTATTGCAAGGGCGCCAATCCAAATAAAATCCTTAATCAGCCGATATGTATCTGATTCGTTATATTCCGTTCCCCACAATTTTTTGAACAGGCGTGTATAAATCAAAACTAATAAAATCACAATTCCGACAATCAACAAGGCGTACGCCAAATCTGAGTACAAAGCTACAGAAAACAACTGGTAAGGACCAACGAACCAGGCAAAAATCGAGGCATCCAGAAAATCTTTTGCTGTTTCCAGGACCAATCGAATGAACATATAACGGAAATTACCGAGGTAGCTTTCAGCTAATTGAGGAACATCGGTCGCGTTTCTGGCCCCTTCGAATATAAATAGGCGCCAGCATAAAAATCCGGCGGTAACAATCCAATAGGGCCAGATCCTCTTAAGGATCTCTCTGGCCAAAGCGCGGAATTCCTTCCACCCAT
The DNA here is from genome assembly GCA_036741855.1 of Anaerolineales bacterium. Classification (GTDB taxonomy): domain Bacteria; phylum Chloroflexota; class Anaerolineae; order Anaerolineales; family Villigracilaceae; genus Defluviilinea. The sequence goes on along the minus strand of DAINRK010000237.1, from coordinate 2,543 downwards.
CCTGAAATAAGGAATATCCGAGCAGTATGAGGCGAGTACCTTCCAAGCCAATCATGTATTCATATATGAACAAATAATTTGCGGTTAGGATGATGGATAAAAGGCCGCAAACGATTTTCCACCCTGGTTTGTTCGTCTTTATGCTTTGAAGCATTAAGGCAATTGAAAGAAGCGCTGTGCCAAACCCATACAGATGATTTTGCTTTGTGTTTGCATTTGGCTGTGATAGAAACCCTGGATAAATGATGAAAAGCACGGTCATCAAGGTCGTAATGTATTTTTGATCCGGCCATATCAAGCGAAGAATCCAGAAAAATGCCAGCCCGCCGATGAAACGCCATAACAGTGCATACAAATGCCAGTTGATGATCGTATCGCCCAAAAGACGGTAGACAAAGGAATAGATCGCGCCCATGAATGGGCGATCTGTAGAAAACAATGGAATAATACTTTCTGCACCCCGTGCCTGACCGGACCACAGCACAAACCAGTCATCATGATAATAGCCGAGTTTAGAGATACTAACCCCATATGTAATTACGGTTGTAAGGAGAATTAACAGGATGGCAATACTTGTCTCGTTTTTGAATAAATTTTGTAACGTTTGCTTCATCCTTAATCTCCGTCAATAAATTCTAACATGATACAACAGGGAGGAATAAAGCCTGAGATTCTTCTATATATTCCGGGTGATATAATGAATTTGTATAATCCCGGCTTCCGTTCTAAACTCCTTTCTGCATGAAACCTAAATCGACGACTAAGACCTGGTGGCTCAAATTAAGTAGCCCACTTTTGCCTATTTTGATTGCTTTGGTTTTTCTTGCCTTTACATTTTCTTATTATCCCTTTCGAGAAAAACTCCAATACGATGGGGATGAAGGCCTGAACCTGATGCGTTCCATGCTGGTCTCGCTGGGCCACCCTTTATACAGTGAAGTATCCAGCGACCAGCCGCCGCTGTTCAATCAGATTCTCGGGCTCCTGTTTCGCGTCGTAGGCTTTGAGGTAAATCCCGCGCGCATGTTGGTTTTATTGTTTTCCACCCTGTTGGTCTGGGCCTGCGCCCAGTTTTTGCAACTGACCTTGGGAAACCTGACTGCAATCCTGTTTTTGCCGTTGGTCATTATGGCGCCAGAGTATTTGAGACTTAGCACATCGGTAATGATCGGTGTACCTTCGATTGCCATGGCGGCCGTATCCATGCTTTTCATGGCTCGATGGCATCAAAGGAAAAACCCTTGGTGGTTAGTGCTTTCAGGTTTTGCGCTGGCTTTATCGGTGCTTATCAAACTCTTCACCGGTTTTTTAGCGCCTGTTTTTTTGGCAGGTATCACTGCTTCAGTATATTTCGACAAAAGAGAAGAGGGGTTTTCATCGAGGCTGTTTCGGCCTGCCCTCATTTGGATCCTTTGTTTCGCCGGCCTGGCGATACTGCTTGGATTAGTGCTGGTCGGTCCGCAAAATGTGTGGTTGATTGTCTCGCCGCATTTGGCCGCTCCTGTTACTGAATCACTTGAAGGTGACCGCTATACTATCAATGCCCATCTCCAGGCAGCCATTCCATTGCTGCTGCTGGATCTGTTTGGAATAGCGTTTACTGTTTACAGGAGAAACTGGCTGTCGTTATACCCTTTGGCTTGGGCGGGGCTGGCTTATGTGCTGTTCAGTTTTTATTCGCCTGTTTTTTATCATCACCAGCTATTAATAACGATTCCGGCCGCAATGCTGGCTGCTGCCGGCGTTGGAGAAGGAATCCTCGCGCTTGTCCGTTTGCGGGGACCTTCTGACTTTATTCGCTTTCGGTCCATTTTCGGTGCCGGAGCACTCATCAGTTTTGTACTGGTATCTGCCCACTATCTGCCAGCGCTTGATAGAGAGTTATTGGACAGCCCACGCATCAGTGGATTTTCTCTCAGGACGACTCCGTGGAGGCTCAGAGTACTTAGTACGATGAACGACTACATCGATCGCACACACTGGATAGTGACCGATACGCCCATGTATGCTTTTCGCGTTCATCGGCCGGTCCCTCCCAGTCTGGCGACTTTCTCGGCGAAACGATTAGCGACCGGCAGCCTTACAGACGAAGATATCCTCAAAGCCATGCGAGAATACCAACCGGAGCAGGTACTCATGGGCCGCTTTACGATCCCTGCTCTCGAGGCCTATTTGCAGGAACATTACACCCTTATACTGACCGAAGAGTTTTTTCGTTTGTTTATTCGCAATGATTTAGACCCGGTTATTAAATGAAATATCGATCAAACAAATCTTTAGATTTCTTTATTAAATCAGAGGCGGGTAGAAACGGTGAATGAATCGATCTGGGAGATTGATTTTTGTTAAAACCTGTAAACATCACACCGCGCCAAGAGAAATGGTTTTCCTCGCTTCTTGTCATCATTGTCACTTTACTGACGCATGCTCCATTGCTCTCACAATTGGGCTTCTATCGCGATGACTGGTATTTGATCTGGACGGGTCAATCCCTGGGTATAGAAGGGATTATTGCTTTATTCAGAGGAGATCGTCCTCTCTTT
>DAINRK010000236.1:0-6961 GCA_036741855.1 Anaerolineales bacterium | reverse complement strand
GCGGAGGTTCGCACTCTCCCACATCGCCGCGCCCCAGCCCTGACCAGTAGGACTGACGCCTATCCAATTAGATGGCGCAGCGCCGCAAATTTCGAGGTACGTGGAAAAGCCGATGCCTAAATATTTGCCCTGTTTTCGCGCTTCCTCCTGCTCTTTGCGGAAGCCTTGATAGTTCACCATTTCGAGGGCTTTGTTCAATGCCTTGTCATAGTCGCCGCTATCATATTTCAGTCCCGCGAGGATGTTATCTGCCGGCGCGTATGGGAATTCATCCGGCTGAATGAAATTCTTGCGCCTCACCTCCACGGGATCCATGTTCAACTCGCGCGCTACGAGGTCAACGGCGCGTTCAACTAGGTATGTTGCTTCAGGCCGTCCCGCACCGCGATAGGCATCCACCATCGCAGTGTTGGTATAGGTTCCGATCACATTACAGTAGATGTGTGGAATCTTGTATGCGCCAGATAGCACGCGACCATAAAGGGTTGTCGGGACGCCCGGCGCAATCGTCGAGAGAACGCCACCGAGATTGGCAAAGGTCTTGACTTTCAGCGCGGTGATCTTGCCATCCTGCTGCGCGCCGACTTCAATATCTGTGACGTGATCGCGACCGTGTGTTGTGGCAATATAATTCTCGCGGCGAGTCTCGGCCCACTTTACCGGATGACCTATCTTCTTGGCCAGCGCTGCCATCAGACAATATTCCGGGTACAGGAATATCTTTGTGCCAAAACCGCCTCCAACTTGAGGAGCGATGACGCGCATCTTCGTCTCAGGGATTCCAAATACAAAAGCTGTCATAAGCAGACGCATGATATGTGGGTCCTGTGAAGTCATCCACACGGTATATTCTTCGGAGGCGGGCATATATTGTGCGATGCATCCGCGCGGTTCCATTACGTTAGGAATCAGACGCTGATTGACGAGACGTTGCTTGACGACCACGTCTGAAGATCCGAGCGCGGCATCTGTTCCATCTTTGTTGCCAATGGACCAATCCATACAAATATTGTTCGGTGCATTTTCGTGGATTTGTGGAGCGCCAGGGAAAGTGGTCTTCTCTGCATCCACCACTACCGGTAATGGCTCGTAATCGACCTCGATCAAATTGAGCGCATCTTCTGCAATATAGCGGTTTTCCGCTACGACAACAGCCACACCCATACCTGTGTGAGTCACACGGTCAATCTCCAATACGCGCGGCGTGTTGACATTGTTCTTAATTCTGCCAGCTTCTGCCTGCCAGGCACATGGGAGCGGAGGTAGATCTTTGAAATCCTCTCCCGTAAGAATAGTGACAACGCCCGGAACTTTCGCGGCTTTATCTTTGTTGATTCCTTTGATCTTCGCATGTGCATATGGACTGCGCAGAATCGCTGCGTAAACCATACCAGGCAATTGCACATCGTCCAGATATTTTGCTTCACCCGTAATCAGACGCGGGTCTTCTTTGCGTTTGATGGGGGCACCAAGTGTTTTTGTTGACATCGCATCCTCCTTTCTAAGCGGGTGTCGCTTCAGCGGCATATTTCACCGCTTCCACGATGTTGTGATAGCCAGTACACCGGCAGAGGTTCCCCTCCAATCCATGACGGATCTCCTCTTCTGTCGGATGCGGATTATTGTTCAGCAAATCTACCACTGTGATGATCATGCCAGGGGTACAGAATCCGCACTGGAGACCGTGCTTCTCCCAGAAGGCGTTCTGAACTGCATGCAGCTTGCCATCCGAGACCAGGCCCTCGACTGTGGTAATGCTGCTTCCATCGGCCTGTACTGCCAGCACCGTGCAGGATTTGACTGCGACGCCATCCATCAATACGGTGCATGCGCCGCATTGACTGGTATCGCATGCAATGTTTGTGCCCGTCAACCCAATCACATCACGCAGGAAATGCGCGAGTAATACACGCGGCTCCACGTCTCGAATGTAAGCCAAGCCGTTGACGGTGATCGAAACTGTTTGCGCCATAACCGGATCCTCCTTTTTGAATACGATTCCAGATATATCTGTGATATATCGCCTGCCGAAACAAAAACTCCAGTACACGTTTGGAATGTAACTGGAGTTATGGACTTGAGGAAATTACAGTAGTAGTTGTTTCAGGTTCATCATCTTCGTCAGTGTCGACCTCCTTTAACTCACGCGGCATCCCGCGTTCACGCACATCCTGCAAGAGACCGCCGTGTCCCAGTTGAACAATATCTCTGCGTGTCAACCTGTCACCTACCAAAAGTCGCGGCAAAATCCAATCCACGATATTGGTCTTTCGGCTTCGTGCACAACCGGGTGCTCCGACCACGGGAACGTCGTTGAGATAAGCCAGCATAAGCAGATTGCCAGGGTCAACCGGAGCGCCGACCGATTCAACAATCCCGCCTGCGCGTTCGACTGCACGCGGTACGATATCATGTATATCCATAATGGCCGTTTCGCCAGCGATCAAGATCATCCGGACGCCGCTTGAAACTTGTTGGTTCAACATGTCCGCCAGCGCGTTTTCATCCTCTTCATCGTCCAATGCAACGAAATCTGTTCGGTTGACCGTTGAACCAAGCCTTTCGATTCGGTCGCGCAAAGGAGCAAAATCAGAGATCAGTTTCTGTTGCAGCGAATTTGAACCAGATAACACCATCCCAACGGATTTGGATGGAAGCGCGTCAACCCGCACGATCGGCTGACCTTCACTTGCGACTCTTTCTGCCACACTTACAACGGATTCTGGAACTGCGTATGGAATAATCTTGACAGTTGCAACAATTTGTCGGGCGTGAACTGGTGAATGCGTCAGGAGAGTGGTAAGCGTAATTCCATTACATTCATTGATCTGTGTCAATCGCCCCACATCGATTCGTAGTATTCCTTGCTCATCAGCTAGCAAGTTTGAGCGTCCAGAGGCAGGACCACTGATGTGTAACCCGGGTCCACAGACTGCCTCTGCCACCCGCCGCGCAGCCATGTTTTCATCCACATCCTCAGGCTCTACCTCAGCTACATAGACGGAACTTCTGCCCAACTCGCGCAGCTTCTGCAAATCCTCTTGGGTGAGCGGTTTGCCTTTTCTCAACAAACGCTGACCATTGGCCCCGGCAACATTATGACCGAGGATTTTGCCTTCTGCGTTAGAAAGAGGCATTGGTGCAAATTTCATTGGATTTTCCGATGGGACTTATAAAGGCACTTTCATAGTAGCATGCGCTCCAGCGTGCGCTGGTGAACTCGCGAAGGTCAAATACACAATTAATTGGCAGCAGAAGCAGCCGTATTCTCTGTCTCAATTTTTTTCTTGACCTGGTCATAGAATACCTGCGCAAGTTTCTGTGAGACAGGAACCATTAAACGGGAGGCCAGGCTTGCTAATTGTCCTGAAACAGTTACGTCCGCAGTCCAATTTAATACAGTTGAACCATCAGGTCCATCACTCAATCTCATATCACTCACCGCATCTGCCACACTGCCAGTGGCAGAACCATGTGCCTTTATCTTTGCGGAATTGGGTTCGTTTAACTCGGTCACTTCCACGTCCCCCGAAAAACGTGCCTTCACCGCCCCAAAACCGACTGACACCACACCACGATATCGCTTCAAGGGTTCGATCATCTCAATCTTCTCCACACCGGGTGCGCATTGCCCGATTTGATTTGGATCGGTCAGAAAGTCCCAAACTTTTTTACGCGGCGCACGTATTGTGACTTCACCTGATAGTCTCATCTGAATTCCTCTTCAAAATCAAGGATTTGTGACTCAAGCTTCGACCGTGAACGTCTTTGGAACGAATAATTTTTTCAGATTATTGATGCGATTAATGGGCATTTCGAGTGTAGCACAACATAATCCTGAGCGTCAATGGGCAAACGAAATATTCTCATGGCCTTCTCAAAGTTAGATATTTTGTGTGCACGCTTGTTCAATTGCTACTCCCTGGCACTCGCGCGTGCAATCCAGAAATAATGGCGGAAAAAGATGAGAATCTCTTATTTGGGCGCATCCACTACTCCCGATTTGGGTTATCTACATTGACATGCACGCGCCTCGACCTCGATCGGTAATGATCTGCCGCACAAAACTCACCGGCAGTGAGATTGCGGAAGGGTCCGTATTTTTGTTTCGCCATACAGGATTTTTGTATGGCGATTTTTCACTGGACATAATGGAGGTGAATAAGGAGAGTGTAGCAAGATTGCCCAACACCCGCATCTAAATGGCTCGAAAGGAGGAGCAAGAAGAATGGCTAAAAATCAAAAAGGAAAAGCAAAGTCTTCAAAAACGAAAACTGTCAAATCAAATATGGCTGGTTCAAGTCGAGGAGAAACAATTATGAAGTCTAATAGTAATGTAATGGGCTATCTGCCCAACGATACGCCCCCAATGGGTCAAATGATCCTATTAGGGTTCCAACATGTACTGACTATGTTCCCGGCTACCGCGTTCGTAGCTGCACTGTGTGGCTTCCACGTTGGAACTGTGTTGACCCTCTCCGGCATCGGAACGATTGTCGCGTTGGTGCTTTCCAAATGGAGGCTTGGCAAGTTTATTCCGCTATTTTACGGCTCCAGTTTTAGTTACATTGCGGCCTATCAAACCATCGCCACACTAATGACTGGTGCCCCTCCTGCTTTTGGAACTCCTCTGCCAGATAACGTCATTAGCACAATTCAAGCTGGTATCGTCGTTACAGGCCTCTTGAATATCCTAATCGGCTTCGTCATCCGAGCGATTGGCAAGGAAAGGATCGATCTGGTACTTCCTCCAATTATCACCGGTTCGGTGGCCGCAATTATCGGCTTCGGTCTCGCATTTGCAGCTTTGGGCCTTGTGGCAGCGAACTGGGGAGTTGGAATCGTTACCCTGCTCGCTACGGTCTTGTTCTCGGTTTACCTTCAAAGCAGGGGCTTTCTGGGTATGATCCCTGTGATCCTCGGCGCGGTCGTGGGTTATATTTTCTCGGCCATCGTTCAGCCCGGATCGGTGAGTTTTGCTCCTGTAGCGGCCGCACCATTGTTTGCGGTACCCCACTTTACCTTCCCAACATTTAGCGGAGCGCTCGTCGGCACAGCGATCTTCAGTGTCGCCGTTATGGCAATTGCCACTATTCCTGAATCCACTGCCCACCTTTATCAGATCAGTTTATATGTGGATCGTTTTGCGGACGATATGGGTCGCGAAAAATATAACCTGGACGAGAATATCGGCTTCAACCTGGTTCTGGATGGTGTGGATGACACAATGAAGGGTTTGTTCGGCGCGACCGCAGGCACAAATTATGGTGAGAACAACTCGCTCATGGCCATCACCCGCAACTATTCCGGCCCTGCTCTCATCGCAGCCGGTGTGATCGCAGTATTGCTTGGGTTCGTAGGCAAATTGGCCGGACTGATGCAAACCGTGCCGTTGGCTGTCAGTGGCGGTTTGGCAATTTATCTTTTTGGCGCGATCGGTATGCAGGGCATTGCACTGATGCAAGAACACAAGGTCAGCATGTTTGACCCGCGCAACCTGGCCGTGGGCGCGACCATTATGGTGGTTGGCATCGGAGGCAACATCGGTTATCCAAATGGACTCTTGCCAATCCCATTCCTTCAGGGAGTTTTCCCCAGCGGATTACCCGCCATCGCCACTGCCGCAGTGTTGGGCATTTTGCTCAATGCGATTTTCCTGGTCTTCAAGCCGGCTACAGCTCAATCTGAAGTGACCGAAGGAGCAATGGCTTCAGCTGATTAATATACGTTATGGCTAAACAAAACGGGATGATTTATGGGTCATCCCGTTCTTATTTTGAATGGTGGCGCACATGCAGCTGGGTAGGGTTTCCTGGTAGGGCAAATCCTTATTGACGGGATTGCTAGTCAACAGAATAATGCAGTAATCCGACTACCACTACTAAGAAAGGAGATAGCGATATGGCTGCAACACTTAGAGATCCTGTCTGTGGAATGGATGTGACCTATGAGACTGCTCAAGCTCGGTCAGAATATGACGGGCAAACCTATTACTTTGATTCGATTGAGTGCAAGGAAGCCTTTGACAAAGACCCTGAAGCATATATAGAGAAGGAAGAGGATCTTCCCCGTTAATTGAGGCTCCCACTACAAACGGCCCACTCAGACATGAGTTGGGCCATTTTGTTTTTAAGGGATGTTTACTCTAGGGAATAATTCTTGATTCTTTTCATTAAGGGTAACCAGATTACAAGTTCACTTATCAAAACTCCAATTGCAGCACCGGACGCACCATGGAAAAACATTAATGGAATACTTACAAGTATTTGGACAATAAGACCGAGGAGTCCCAGTCTCGTGGCATATTTTTCATCGCCTGTCGCAAAAAGATACACCTCCATTATGGAGTTATGCAAAGTAGGTAGCAATGCAACGCCAAGCCATGACAATGTTGGTGTGGCTAAGATGAAAAAATCTCCATAGGTCAATTGAATGACCTGGCGGGAGAACAAAATCAGAACCAGAGTCACACTAATTGTATATAGCACGATTAATTGCGATAACCGCTGAAATAATATTTTGTTGCTACTTCCAGAGGTCCGCGCCGCAAAGGCCGGGAATGCGGCATCATAAATGCCATTTGGAAGCAAACGAGCAGCCTCGAAAAATCGTGAAGCCATACCGAACCGTCCTACTTCAGTTTCATTTCGAATGTAGCCCAGCAAAAGTATATTCAATCGAGCTTCAATCGCTCCCAAGAATCCGGAGGCTGCAAACGGAAAAGTATCTTTTGCCATCCGAGTCATATCTACAAGCAACACTTCCAACGCACCGCTGCTTGCCCGAAGTCGATTCCACCATACGAATACGGCGGCAATCAATTGTCCGAAATCTATAGCAAGAGCTACCCATATCAATGATAAGACGTCTCCACCAGCTCTAATTATCCATATCGACCAGGCGATTTGCGTTATTCCACCCAGCATATTCAACCATAGAATTGGTGACATCAATCCAGCCG
>DAINRK010000235.1:0-6973 GCA_036741855.1 Anaerolineales bacterium | reverse complement strand
CACATATGATAAGTTATTGATCGCAACCGGCGGCTCGCCCAATCATCTGCCATTTGGGAATGGAAATATCGTTTATTATCGAAACTTTCAGGACTATAAGCATCTGCGAAATCTGACCGAGCATGGAGATCATTTTGTGGTCATCGGCGGGAGTTTTATTGGTTCGGAGATCGCCGCCGCGCTGACCATTGTCGGCAAGAAAGCAACAATTATCTTCCCTGGAGAGGCAATCGGTACAAATATCTTTCCGAGCGATCTTTCTCATTTCCTGAATGATTATTATCGCCAAAAGGGTGTGGAAGTAGTGACAGGCGATTCGGTTGCGAGCGTTCAAAAAGACGGGAACCGTCTCACAGTCCGGACTGGAAGCGGGCGCGCCATCGAGGTAGATGGAGTCGTGGCCGGGATCGGCATCCACCCGAATCTCGATCTCGCAAAAGAGGCCGGCTTGAATGTCGATGATGGCATCATCGTGAATGAAAAATTGGAGACATCAATACCAGATATTTATGCGGCAGGCGATGCTGCGAACTTTTTCCATTCGGCACTTGAGAAACGTACCCGCGTGGAGCACGAAGATAATGCAGTACACATGGGGAAACTTGCCGGCCGTAACATGGCAGGCGCAAGCGATGTTTATACCCACATCCCCATGTTTTATTCGGATCTATTTGAACTTGGCTATGAAGCTGTGGGGGAAATGAGCAGCAAGATGGAAACCATTTCCGACTGGCAGGAAGAGCCTTTCAAGAAGGGCGTTGTTTATTATATGGATGATAGCCGCGTGCGCGGCGTGTTGTTATGGAATGTATGGAAGCAAGTGGATAATGCGCGTGCACTGATGAAAGAGGAAGGACCTTTCAAGGCGGAGGATTTGAAGGGGAGGATAACTTGAGATAAAAGACTTCGGAAGTCTTGGTTAATGATTACGCCAGTCGTTGAGGGTAACCAACGCCTGTGATCTCATCATGGAGGCGCACCACGTCGCTCATAGCTTGACTCATTCCCACCTGTTCAATAAATTTGCAGACGCTGAAATTTCTACTCTCGCGTTCATAGTCTGCCAGCCAATGCTGGAATTCTGTGTCAACCTCCTCTCGCGGGAAATTAACTTTATATGGGCGCATCTTCATACGATAGGGTTTGGGTGTCAGTCTTGCACGGAAGCATCCCTGCTTGTTGCATAATGTTGTGTAAAGCGGATCACAATTGAACTCATCCATCATCATTTTGGTTTCACCACTTCGAGGATCAAATCCTTTTCCCAGGACGATGACTCTGGCTCCTTGATAAGTTTCATAAGTGCGAAAATCAAAATCCTTATATTTTGTCGTTGCGAGATTTCTGACCATCTCAAAGATTTGCTCTTTAGGCGGTCGCGTATCCTTCTTTTTGAACAATCCACCAAGCCCACCACCCGCGGCAGGTTTGGGCTTGTCGATATCCAGGATCATCAAATTTTCGGCATTCAACACCTGAGCACCGTATCTGTTTCGGGTGATGGCAGAATGATCATCGATCATTTGAAGGATTTCCTCCCGTATCTCCGCCTCATAGCGGTCAAAGACATGCCTTTCACCGGCGATCTTTCGTTGTATCTTTTCCGCTTTTTCTTTGGCTCTTTGCTGTGCCTCTTCTACAGAATCATTGGACCCACCATAGCAATTGATTTCTTGCTCCATGCCATCGATCAAAATCTTTCGTTTTTCAACGGTCCAATATTTGTAGAGTTTCATTGTTTCTCTCCTGTCGAAGGCTGGCGTAATACATGCTAGTTAATTTGAGCAAGTATACAAGATATATTGTCCCTTTCGCCTCTGTCAAGCGCAAACTTAATCAATGCTGTTACTTTATCCTCCAATGGAACCACAGCGGTTAGGATCTTTTTGATGGTTGTGTCCACATCTTCAGGAACACCTTCATCTGAGCCTATCAATCCGTCTGTGCATAAAAGGATCATGTCGCCAGATTGCAGCTTTTCTATTCCCGTTTCGAGCCCATCTGCAACACCAATGTAACGAGTATCGCCGAACGAGCCTTTCAAAGTAAGTTGTCTCGTCATGCTGGTCTCTGACATTCTGGAAAGCATACCCAGCCAATAGGCATTAAGAGAGTTAACTTGGATTAATTTATTATCTCTTAGCAAGAGCAGGTACGAATCGCCAAAACTGGACCAGTACATGTACTTTTCTGACTCGAATTCCTTCCATTGACAAACGATGAGCGTCGTTTCGGGCGCGAGCGCGCCAGGATGTTCCATTGCCATCTCAAACAATTCCTGATTGATCTGTTCAAACAAAGCATAGAAGCGAGCACGAGTTTCATTTTCTTTCGCCGGGCGCAGCATGGAACGAAACATTTCCATTGTTGTATCAATGGCCAGTTCACTAGCTTCTCTTCCCCAATGTCCATCGGCAATAGCAAAGATTAATTCATCTCCCGATATCGAAACCCCTAAGCAATCTTCATTGGCTTTTGGCATGACGCCCACGCTAGTTCCAAAAGTAATGCTTGAATTTTCGAACGTTTGATAATGAATCTCGTGGGGGGATTCATGATCCCTGCCATGAATTACGATGCTTTTTGATTCGCTCATTTTCCAGACTCACCAGAAGATTTAGAATTGCGATGAGCTATTAATAATAAAGAGACACGATAGGAGATTCCCAAAGTATATCGTGTCTCTTTTGTTTAGAGCCTAGTGTCGAATCTAAAGTTTACTTCTCATCCCCCAGCGCCGCGATGGCGCGTAATAGTCCCATGACCATTACGCCAAGTTGTACTCCTTCACCTGCAGAAAGGGAAAGTTCTGTTCCAGTCCTTTGTGCGCGGCGTTGAAGGATCATCGCGGCAACCAGTCCTGTAAATCCACCGATCAAGGCGCCAAAGAGCAATACTCTGTTTTGGTTCATGGTTTATTACCTTCCTAAGAGTCTGTTGATGCTCGCACCGATCCCATCCACAAAAAATACCGGTTTAACGGTGGCATCGGCAACGCGTTTAATATAGCCTGCAATTTTATGAACAAAATCCTGTGCCTGGCCTGTGTAGACGGGAGCGATTTGAAGCAGATATTTTAACAGATAGACAATGCCACCCAAAATGATAAAAAAGATCAGCCCGGCAACCATCACTGGAATAACAATCCATATCGTCGAAATCGCTGCCCAGCGGCCCACGTCACCGTTATCGCGAAATGTAGCCACATTGACAAGCACGATCAATCCAACAAAGAGAACAGCAGATAGCACTACCGGCAGAATGATCTGCCAGGCAAGCTGCTTCCGATGTCTTTTATATGATTCATGAACAGGTGGATGGATGACAGCCTTCATGACTTCGATTGTAGCATAAGACCCCCACCGCTGCTAAAGCAGCACCTCCCCCAAATCCCCAAGAAAGAGTTAGGGTAATCATGTAATAAATAGGGATTTGGGGGAGGAAGAGGAACGCGCAGGGCGGCTCGACATGCCTCGCCCAGGCACGTCAAGACCGCCCGCAAAAGGGAACTGGACTGGACCGATATTTATTTTACGAGACCCTAAAGGTTTCTTTAGGACAATGTATCCATGCAATCATTAATCACTAGAAAACATTGAAACCTTTAGGGTCTAATATTATCTTCGATTCCTCAAGAAGGTTGGAATATCGAGGTCATCTTTGCTGGTGGAGGGCAGGGAAGAACCTGCATGTTTCGCCTCACCAGACTGAACGTCCGCGTGAACGCTGACCGATTCGTTTTGCCGCATGTAGACGGCAGAGTCCGACCGTCTGACATCCAGACGCGGCTGGCGTTCCAGGGCGCGACGCGGCATAGTGCCGCGATCGAAACCTGTGGCAATGACCGTGATGCGAATATCGTCACCCATGTTCGGGTCGATCACCGCGCCAAAGATCATGTTCACATCCGGGTGAGCCGTCTCACGGATGATCGCAGCGGATTGATTCACCTCGAACAGAGTCATGTTCGGTCCGCCGGTGACGTTGAAGAGGACGCCGCGCGCGCCGTCAATGGTGATGTCAAGCAGTTGACTCGAGATCGCGGCTTCGGCAGCCTTCTTCGCTCGATCGTCGCCCGAGCCTGTTCCCACCGCCATCAGCGCGGCTCCACCCTCAGACATGATCGCGCGTACATCCGCGAAATCAAGGTTGATGAGACCCGGAATCGTGATCAGTTCTGAAATGCCCTGAATGCCCTGGTGCAAAACATCATCTGCAAGGCGGAAGGCATCCTGCAGGGAAGCTCGTTTATCTGCCACCTGCAATAAGCGATCATTCGGGATGGCGATCAAGGTATCGGCATGTTCCTTAAGTTTGCCAATGCCAGTGTCAGCAGATTGCAAACGACGCATTCCTTCAAATGTAAAGGGACGAGTCACAACGCCAATCGTCAGCGCGCCGCTTTCCTTGGCGACCTGTGCCACAATAGGCGCGGCACCTGTACCTGTTCCGCCACCCATGCCTGCAGTGACGAAGACCATATCCGAGCCTTTCAGCACGTTATAAAGTTCGTCCGCAGATTCTTCTGCGGCTTTGCGGCCAATTTCCGGGTCGCCGCCCGCGCCAAGACCGCGTGTGAGTTTCTCACCGAGTCTGACGCGTGTTTGTGCTTTCGCCAACATCAGGGCCTGGGCGTCGGTGTTCACGACGATGAACTCCACTCCCTGAATGCCCTCATCGATCATGCGGTTGACGGCGTTCGATCCGCCGCCTCCCACACCGATCACTTTGATGCGGGCGAAGGCTTCTCCTGGTTTGTCCCAGTGCTCTTGCGGGTGTTGCTTATTGGTCGAGTCCATGTTGGTACCTCCATCAAACATTATGAATATGATACTTACCTTTGATTCCGTAGCATAAAACTTTAAGAATAACTACGGTAAGATACGACCGATTAATTTCCTGACAAAACCAAAATCCATACGCTTTTCTCCTTTCGAGCGACGTCCACGTCCGATGCTCAAGTCATTATCATGCATTGAAAATATCCATCGTAATAAACCTACGCCTGTTGAATACGCGGGTGAATTCAAACGATCAACGAGACCTGTTAAATTTTCAGGTTGCGCACCGCGAACTGGCATGTTCAATACTTCAGCCGCCACGCGCTTGATACCAGGCAGTGCGGAGGTGCCACCAGTCAACACCATCCCGGCAGGTAACAGTCCGTCGTAGCCGGAGCGTTTAATTTCTTGCAAGGTGAGTGAGAAGATCTCACTAACGCGCGCTTCGATGATATGCGCCAGATCCTGGCGATTGATCTGCACAGGTCTATCTTCACCCACAGGCCGGATCGAAAAATATTCCTCTGAACCGACTTCAGCCCGCACTGCATATCCATGTTGTTTCTTTACCTCCTCAGCCTGCGCAAATGGCAAGCGCAAGCCATGAGCGATATCCTGGGTAATATGATTCCCGCCCACCGCAATGACCATCGTATGCCACACATCACCGTTAACATAGATCGCCAGGTCTGTTGTACCGCCGCCGATATCACAGACAGCCACACCCATCTGGCGTTCATGATCAGTTAACACAACTTCAGCAGAAGCCAGCGGGTTCAGTACAAATTGCTGTATCTCCACACCTGCCGCGCCGACACATTGACGCAGGTTATCGACCGTTGAAGCAGAGGCTGTGATAATATGTGCCTCAACCTCAAGGCGATATCCATGCATCCCACGGGGATTGCGGATGCCATCCTGCCCATCAATCGTAAAGCCGCGCTGTATCACATGAATAATCTCACGGTCGTGGGGGATTGCCACGGCGCGGGCTTGTTCCAGAGAATGGTCAATATCAAATTGTTCGATGATGTTTCCATTCACAGCTGTGGCACCTCTGCTGTTTACAGATGCAACATGCGAGCCTGCAATGCTTACCAGGGCAGAGGTGATCTCAAGGCCCGAAGTAGATTCGGCCTTTTTTACTGATTGCATAATAGCCTGCGACGCCGCAGACAAGTCAACAATGACACCTTTGCGGATTCCCTCTGAAGGCTCGATGCCCACGCCAAGAATCCGAATAGAATTGTTGTCCTCCACTCGTCCTACAAGTGTGCACACTTTGGTGGTACCTACGTCAATGCCTACAACAATTTCTTCCATGTTATTGACTCATCCGATAATAAGGTGCAGTCGGGTACGTCACGTTGATTAACGCAGGCCGAATGCCTCTCTGTGTCAGTGAAGCAACCATCGATTCATACACTCGCATCTTTAACTCGACATCTTGTGCGCTCGTCCCAAAATAGACTCTCCAGCCACGCGGGTCATTCCAACCGAAGCCCAGGCCCGCATCATATAAGACTGGTTCGCCAGGAGGAACATGGCTGGCAAGTCCCTTCAATGACTCAACCATTTCAGTCGAGATGAACGGAGCAGGGGTAAGTGGATCAACTGATACGGTTTCTATGGCGGGCCCGGCTAAGGCAACCACCGAGATCAAACCCAATACTTCACCACGAGGTCTGAATGCAATGCCATCTTCGGCTATCCATGTATAGCCACCGCCCTGCTCCCAGCGGATGACCGGCTGTCTCTCCACGATATTGACAGACACATGATTCGGCATCGAGACAT
This sequence comes from Anaerolineales bacterium, assembly GCA_036741855.1. Lineage (GTDB taxonomy): Bacteria > Chloroflexota > Anaerolineae > Anaerolineales > Villigracilaceae > Defluviilinea. The sequence goes on along the minus strand of DAINRK010000235.1, from coordinate 395 downwards.
CTACTTTGACGGAAACAAGTTCGGGGTAATGGAGCCGGAGGCGTGTCTCCAAATCCTCAGGGATGAGGGTAAAGATAGGTTGCCCGGCAACATTCAAAACTGAATTAAGTTCCGAGGGCGCGATCAGGCGATTGCCGGTAATTTCCGCCTGCACCACACGTAGCTCAGGTCGTTGAAATGCCAGATAAATGAGCAGGCCTAGCGCGGTGGCAAACGTCAACGAAAGCGAACGCCATCCCAAACGCAGGCGCGGCATGTTGATGCTGCGGAAATCTGTGGGCGACAAAGGCAATGCAACCTGGAAGCGGCGGCGTCCACGCCCAGGGTTTGCAGACTTCCTACGCGGTCTCGCGACATCAGGGTTGGTACGTGTTGTGACCTGTGGAATAGGGCGC
>DAINRK010000234.1:0-7008 GCA_036741855.1 Anaerolineales bacterium | reverse complement strand
GGATCGTTTGTCTTCGGTCCTTCCCTCGATTTATTAACCATTTTAGATGATGCAGAGCGAGACAAAATCGGCACACAAAAAGCGATTGAATTCATTAGGGCACAACCCGAACGGTTTGTACCGTTGGCGATCAATCGGCTTGGTTTCTTCTTTGGTCTTGAAAAGCGCGTGCTGATGTATTTCTATGGAAACAATATTATTGGATATATTCCACTTCGATTATTGTTGACTATTTCAGCAATATTGCTTTTACCTTTTGTCTTTATCTCCATCTCAGCTGCACTGGGATTAGCTCTTCTCCGCTGGAAGCCAGAACATATTTTGCTGATTTTGTTATTACTTGCCTATATTTTGCCTCACGTTTTCATCCTTTCTGAAGACCGATTTCATCTTGCGCTTGTACCCTATATTGCCATCCTTGCCGCGCAAGTCTGGATTAATGGTTTTCGAGAGCAATCTTTCCGCTGGAAAGAATCTTATAAAGGAAAGCTGGTGGTTGCCTTTGCAATCATCGTCGGGATGTTGCTCATCGCCAACTGGGGATTAGAGCTCGCCCGCGATGCAGACAAAATAGCACAATTGCTTGGCCCCGATGGGAATCAAACGTATTTCCCGTATTAATAGATATGAAATTTCTCCTCGGCGAAAAACTATCCTTTGACTGGAAGGTTGTCACCATTACAATTGCGAGCACGTTATTGCTTATGGTGGATTATTATCACAGGCTTACACCGTACAAATACTGGGATCGAGTTATTCTTTATCTTCTTATCCCTTTGACAATTATCCTCCTGTTATTTCGGGAAAACCCGAAGGAGTTTGGTTTCTCTTTAGGCGATTGGAAGTCCGGTTTGTTAATTACGGCCATTGGCATTCTACTCATGGCGCCTGTCATTTATTTTCTTGGTCACGGCGACGAATCCATGAAAGCGTATTATGAACCGTATGTGAACGGCTTACCATGGACTACGCTCCTTGATTTGATCGGCTGGGAATTCCTCTTCCGTGGTTGGATTCTGTTTGGATACGCGCGCACATTTGGACCTCACGCGCTGTGGCTGCAGGCTGTCCCGTTTGCCTTGATGCACAATGGAAAGCCTGAAATTGAGACTCTTTCGACGATCTTTGGTGGGTTCGCGTTTGGATGGGTGGCATACAGAACAAAGTCATTCGTTTGGCCATTTTTGATACACTGGTTCATTGCCACGTTTATTATCATTGTCGCGGCCCGGCTGATATAGCAACGAAAAGACAAACAAACTAGAAGACGAATGACTAATTTCACTCTCCGCCCAGCTCGCGAAACGGAATCCCGCGTAATCAAAGATCTAATCTACTCAGTTGGGATTAATCCCATGGGCGTAGACTGGAAGCGTTTTGTGGTGGCGATCACCGCTCAGGACGTTGTTATCGGCATTGGTCAGCTAAAGCCTCACGGGAAGGAAATCCTTGAACTCGCCTCGATCGCTGTGGATCCTGAATATAGAGGTCAAGGCATCGCGAGGGCAATTATCGCATATCTGTTGAATGATAGTCCTCGCCCCCTCTACTTGATGTGTGAGTCTAAAAATGGTGCTCTGTACGAAAAATTTGGCTTCCGTGAAATTCCTTATAAGGAAATGCCTCGTTACTTTCAGCGTATTAGCAAATTGGCTGGGTTAGCCAGTACTCTTGCACGTCACGATCAACGCTTGTTGGTAATGAAGTTGCAGTAAAATTATTAGAATGCAAAACTTGAAATCTGTTCTTTATATGGCCTCGGGGATACTGCTTGGACTGTTCCTGGCTGTGCTGGTCTGGGTGGTGGCACGCAACCCAAGTGGAGAGGCAGTTACACTGCGTCCAGTACCTACCGAAAAACCGATCATTGTTCATATTACAGGAGCGGTACCTCGCCCCGGCGTATATGCACTCCCGCAAGGTGCACGTGTTCAGGATGCAATCTCAGCCGCTGGTGGGTTTCTCGCAGAAGCAGAAAAATCTGAGATCAATCTTGCGCGCCTTATCGAAGACGGTGAAAAATTTGACATTCCTTACATTGAGGGCGCTTCGCCTGTCCTCCCCACGCCAGGTGCTACTGTCATTGCAGTCACCACCGAACTGATTGACATCAACATTGCCTCACAAGCCGAACTTGAGTCTCTGCCGGGTATTGGTCCAACTACTGCTCAAAAGATCATCGAATACCGTCAACAAAATGGGCCCTTTCTCGCCATCGAAGATATCGTAAACGTTTCAGGGATTGGTCCCGGTACCTACGAACGCATCAAGGACTTGATTACAGTAACAACAGCCACTGGGCCATAGGTATTATCGAATTACGATTTTGTTCTATGTCTGCTACTTAAATTTCAGCCCGACTTATCCAAGTCGGGCTGAATCTCATTTTTGTTATCCATATTACGTCGACCACTTCCGCGCATCTTGCGCGAGCAATTGATCTGCTTCGCTGGGACCCCAGGATCCAGGATCATAAAAAGCAAGCGGCCGTTTTTGTGCCTCCCATGCTTCAGTAATGGGATCAATTAATGCCCAGGCAGTTTCGACTTCATCTGCACGGGTAAACAAGGAAGCGTCACCCGTTATCGTATCCAGAAGCAGGCGTTCATACGCATCTGGCAGCGCTGTCTTGCCGAATGCCTCCTCGTAATGAAATTCCATATCCACTGAGCGTAATTGTGCAACAGTATCTGGAACCTTCGCCTCGAATCGCCAGTGTAAGCCTTCGTGAGGTTGAAGATAAAGTACAAGCATGTTCGCTGTTAAACCACCGTCAGTGGAGGGGAAAAGCAGATGTGGAGGCTTCTTAAATTCGATTGTGATCTGAGACAACTTCTCTTTAAGGTGTTTGCCGGAACGCAAATAAAAGGGTACACCCTGCCAGCGCCAGTTGTCGATTTGCAATCGTATCGCTGCATAGGTTAGAGTGGTCGATTTAGGATCAACGCCTTCTTCTTCGCGGTAGCCTTTGTACTGGCCGCCGACTGTCCACTTCAAAACCTCATCCTCCTTCATTGGCCGGATGGAACTTAGTACTTTTACTTTTTCATTGCGAAGCGCAGTCGCATCGAAGGACGCAGGTGGCTCCATGGCTACCAAAGCGGTGAGCTGTAACAGATGGTTCTGGAACATATCGCGAAGTACACCCACATTGTCATAGAAGCGTCCGCGATGCTCCACGCCAACCTGCTCTGCGACTGTGATCTGCACATGGTCAATATAGTTTCGATTCCATAAGGGCTCAAAGATGGTGTTTGCAAAGCGCGCCATCAAGATGTTTTGGACCGTTTCTTTGCCAAGGTAATGGTCTATACGATAGATCTGTCTTTCGCCCAGAGTCTTGTGGATCTGCTCATTCAAACTGCGCGCTGATTCAAGGTCCGTGCCGAATGGCTTTTCAATCACCACACGCCGCCAGCCGTTGTATTCAGTTAATTGATCGGTAAGCCCAAGCAAATCGATGATGTTCGGAAAAACTCCGGGTGGCGTTGCCATGTAGTAGATGCGATTTCCCGAACTGATTTCCCAACTTTTCAACAGGTTTGCAAGCTTCTTAAAATCCGCCAGATCTGTATAGCGGCCCTGTTGGTACGCAATATTGACAGAGAAGCTTGCCCATTCTTCACTTTTATATTTAAAGGTTGCAAACTCTTTTAACCCGTCCTTGAGATGCGTGCGGAATTGATCGTCTGAAAAAGCGGTATTGCCATAACCGACGATACGGAATTGCTTCGGCAGGCGACCCTTGCGATATAAATTAAATAGCGAAGGGACGAGTTTGCGCTGTGTTAGATCGCCAGACGCACCGAAGATGACAATAGAAGTAGGTAAGCCATTATCCATGATAATCACCCGTCATTGCGAGGAGACACTTGCACCTGGCGCACACTTGCCCCGGGTGCAAGTGCCGGGGAGTGCAGGTGCTGCTTCGCGGCGCCCAAGCGCTACTCGCAATGACATAATTCTAATTATTCCGCTTTCTTAATGGCGTGACCGCCGAATTGATTGCGTAACGCGGCCAGCATCCGTGCAGTAAAATTTTCTTGGTCGCGGCTGAGGAAGCGCATTTGCAACGCGAGGGTGATCACAGGAGCGGCCACATCCAGGTCAATCGACTCAAATACGGTCCAGCGGCCTTCACCTGAATCCGCCACCCAGGGTTTGATGTCCGCGAGCGTTGCATCTTCATCGAGCGCGCGGGCGGCGAGATCCAACAACCATGACCGCACCACGCTTCCATGCTGCCAGATGTGCGAGACTTGCGCGAGATCCAGATCGAAATCCTTTTTCGCCTTCAAAATACTGTATCCCTCCGCAAAGGCTTGCATCATTCCATATTCAATTCCGTTATGAACCATTTTGACGAAATGTCCCGCACCATGTGGACCTACACGACCCCAGCCTTTATCAGGAGCGGGAGCTAAAGTCTCAAAGATAGGACGCATCTTTTCCACTACGTCAGCTTGTCCGCCGACCATCAGACTGTATCCTTCCGTCAGGCCCCAGATCCCTCCGCTTGTTCCGCAGTCGATGAAATCAATGCCTTTCGGTTCGAGCATCGCGGCGTGACGAACGGAATCTTTATAATTGGAGTTGCCTCCATCAATGACAATATCACCAGTTGAAAGAAAATTTGATAATTTCTCAATCGTGTCATACGTGACCTGACCAGCAGGTACCATCACCCAAACAATCCTCGGCGCGTTGAGTTTACTCACCACCTCTTCAAGCGAATGTGCACCTTCTGCACCCAGTTTGACCGCCTCCTCAACTGTCGCAGCGGTGCGCGCATAACCGATGACACGATGCCCGCCACGTGAAAGACGTGTTGCCATGTTCAACCCCATCTTACCCAATCCAATCATTGCAAGTTCCATAGTCTTCTCCTTATAACAGACCTGACAGGATTTATAGTGTTACGAGTCGGGCTGATTGGTCGCTGTGAATTCTTAGTTGATTCAACAGCGAGTCCGCGAAAACCTATCAGGCCTTTTGTAATTTACCCTTCACAAATCTTTAAGCCCTTAATTTTCCTTGGCAATTTACTTGCTGCTGCCTCATCGACCAACCAAATTAACTTACCTTCTTTAGGATCAATTCTTTGGGCAGGATAGTACTCTGGATTATATCTGTCACTTAACACTTCTGCCAAAGTAATTGCTTTCTTTTCACCCGTTGCCATAAAGGCGACCTTACGTGCAGTGTTGAAAACAATTGGAGTCAACGATACACGGTTGGCTGGACGATCCTGATAATGCGCGGTGACGGGAATTGTCGGCTCTGACATATTCACAGGTGAGCCGGGGAATAGCGATGCCGTATGACCATCCTCGCCCATGCCGAGGTAGACCAGGTCAAAGCGTGGCCAGTCGAATGGAGACGATGCAAATTCTTTTAAGATGGTGGAATATTCTTTAGAAGCCTCAGCAGGTCCAAGTTCCCCTTTGATGCGATGGATGTTTGAGTCCGGAATTGGAACATGGCTTATTAACGCTTCGCGCGCCTGACCAAAGCTACTTCCAGGATCATCGGGCAACACGGATCTTTCATCGCCCCAAAAGATATGAGTCTTACTCCAATCAATTTTGTCGCGATAATCTGTTGCGAGCAGTTGAAACAGGCGCATCGGGGTATTGCCACCGTTGAGCGCCACAAGAAATTGGCCGCGTTCAGAAATGGATTTTGCCGCCTGTTGCGCGTAAAGCTTTGCCGCATATTGACTAAGCTTTTCAAGGTCATCGAAGATGCGAAGTTCTGTGGTCATCGTTTTTGATAAAGGAACCAGGCTGAGAGTCTATTGCGCTTGTCATCGAAGCCGTCGCGGCGCGAGATAAGGGTCAATTGAGATGAGATCAGGTCTAAGTCTGCCGGAACAAGCCCGGTCCCCGCATGATTCGAATCCGGTTCGAAGAATCCATACATTAACCAGAATCCATTCGCGGTTAGGATGCGCACCAGTTGTTTTAGATATATAGCTTTACCATCCCTTTGAATGCTATGAAAACAACCGATATCAAGAGCCAACTCAAAAGGACCATCTATCCCTTTTAAGTTGGTAGCATCACCGATGCGTAGATCTGCCTGAATGCCCCCGGATTTCAACTTTTGTTTTGCAAGTTGGATTGCACGCGGTGCAAAGTCCACGCCTGTGACCTGCCAGCCGGCTCTTGCCAGCGTAATCACGTTCGTGCCGGTGCCGCAACCGATATCAATCGCGCGGGCCGGTTTATGGTTTTGTATAAAGTCTAAAAGTTCGGGTGGACTGATGCCTGTATCCCACTTCGGGTTACCGAAATACCAGTATTGGAAAAGAAGGCGGCGAAGCAGGTTTTGCACTAGGATAAGGCGATATAAAACAAATTGCCCGTGAAAGTATTTATGGAGATAATGTTACTGCTTTGACAATTCAATTGAGTTCTTTTACAATCATGCGACTTACATATCCCAACTGTATAGGAAGGGTCTTTTCATGAAAGAGTATACCACCGAGTTTCTTCGTAACGTCGCGCTGGTCTCGCATGGAGGCGCCGGGAAAACGATGTTGGCGGAGGCTTTTCTGCACGCAACGGGGGCTACCACCCGTCTAGGGAAAGTGGAGGACGGGACGGCCATTTCAGACTATGACGACGAGGAACATCGTCGAAAAATTTCAATTTATTCAAGCGTAATTCCTATTGAACATCGCGATCATAAGATAAACGTTATCGACGCGCCGGGCTACACTGATTTCCTGGGTGAAGCGATCGCCGCCCTCAGTGTTGCTGATGGCGCGATTATTTTAGTGGATGCAGTAGCCGGTCTGGAAGTTGGAACCGAACTTGCCTGGCGCTATGCTGATGAGTTCAACCTGCCTCGGTTCTTCGTCATCAACAAGATGGATCGCGATAACGCCGATTTTGAAAAGACGTTTGCTTCACTGGAAGAGTTCATACGTGCACATGGAAAACGCGCGCTGAAGGTCCATTTGCCGATTGGTGAGAAACAGAACTTCAAGGGTGTGGTGGATAT
>DAINRK010000233.1:0-7036 GCA_036741855.1 Anaerolineales bacterium | reverse complement strand
TCATTAAGGATATGGTCTGGCGGATGCGCCGTCCCAAATACTTAAGCAAATCAAGAGTGGCTTCATCTGCCCAGTGGACATCTTCAATGACCAGAATCGTCTTTTGTATTGTTAATTCGTTGAGGCAAGCGGAGAAAATCGCTGTTCGGTTGGATTCTGAAGCGAGCAACGCGGACAAATCTCCCTGGGCCCCTTTTGGGGATGATATCTGAAGCGCAATGTCATGTAACGGACCCAACGGGCGCGGCGTGAACAATAAATCACATGTGCCTTGTAATATCCTCCAAGAATGTTTATGTTCTTTGATGAAATGCTCTACAAGTGATGTCTTACCAATCCCCGCTTCGCCATAAACAAGTGCTACACATCCTTGACCTTCTCTCGCCTTCACCTGGCTCAGAGCGGAATTCAATGCCTGCAAGTGAGATGTGCGTTCCAGAAGTTCCATTGAACGATCCCTTGATTCAGTATAGCACAGCAATCAATGCATGACATAGTTGGACAGCCATGAGCACGTAGAGGCACGGCTTTCAATTCCAAGGAAGTCAGTGTAAGATGGGGCCATAAAATCATATTGGATTTGTGATGGGAGACGGGATGACCAACTTTTCGATTCCAGCAGATGAAGTCCGATTTTTCAGCGGCAGTTCGAATCCCATACTGGCAGCCAGCATCGCCAGTGAATTAGGCGTGCCGTTGGAGGATACGCACGTGATGCGCTTCAGCAACGACAATATGTATCTTCAACTTGGCGCCAGCGCGCGCAATCGCCGGGTATATATTGTGCAGTCACTTTCACAGCCAGTCAATGACCACCTCATGGAACTGTTGATGATGCTCGACATTGCCCGCGGTGCGGCTGCATCCGAAGTCCATGCCATCATCCCCTATTACTCGTTCGGGCGTTCGGATAAAAAGGACGCGCCGCGCATTTCCATTACAGCGCGACTGGTAGCTGACCTCATCGAAACGGCCGGGGCGACGCACGTTATGAGCATGATGTTTCACTCTCCACAGGTACATGGCTTCTTTGGTATCCCTACAGATCCACTAAGCAGCCGTCCGGTTTTTGGGGCCTGCCTTGCCGAACGCGACCTGAATGGGTTCATTGTTGTCGCTCCCGATATGGGACAGGCCAAATCTGCCGCGCGTTTTGCAAAGAGCTTATCGCTGCCGATTGCAGCTGGGAATAAGGAACGCGTTTCGGATACGGAAGTCAAGATCAGCGGACTCGTGGGCAATCAGGTGAGAGGGCATGAACGGGCCCTTGTCTATGATGACGAGATCGCCACAGGCGGTTCCATTTTGGAATTAAGCCGAGTGTTGATCGAAGAGGGGATCAAGGAAATCATCGTTGTGTGTACGCATGGAGTCTTCACCCGAGGCGCAGTGGAAAAACTTGCAGCCATGCCGCAAATCAGTGAAATCATTACTACCGATACGGTTCATATCCCGCCCGAAAAGCATCATCCTAAACTAAAGGTGCTTTCTGTTGCATCCATCTTTGCCGATTCCATTCGGCACAATTTCAACCGCGAGTCTATTGGTGACCTCTTTGTTTATGGTGAATAACTTTATTTTCTAAGCCGCGCCATGAAATGAGCATCCGCATAATGTCCATCTCTGTAAGCAAAGTTAACGTACGTGCCTTCGATGATAAAGCCAAATTTTTTGTAGAGTCGAATGGCGGGTTCATTATCTGTATAAACTTCCAATTCAATGCGCGTAAGATTTAGCCATCTTTCGGCAAGATCAACCATTGCTTCCATAAGTGCAGTACCTGCGCCCTTTCCCTGCCAGTCATCTCTTACGGCCATGCCGATCTGTCCCACATGACGGCGACGGGGATGGTTGGGAAACGTATGTAAGCTTAACTGACCTACAACTTCATCTTCTGTACAAGCCACCAAATTGAACGTCCCTTCTGGCGGTTCAGCTAGGCGCTTACGAAAAAGTTCAGCAGATGGAAATGGCAACTGCAGAGTTCCCCGCACTACCTGTTGACCCGCATAGATCTCATAGAGCGACTTGTAATCGTCAGGTTCGGCACGTCGGATGGAAAAGGCTGTCGAATTTTTATCGGCTGACATATAATCCACCTTTGCTCAATTATTGATGGAAGGTTTTTCATTTGGAAGTATATATTGGATTGATTTTGAATACAATATCCTCTCTGTCTATCTTCTAACAACCAACTATGATCGAGAAATTAAAATCCCGCCCGAGGTGATGCAGGAAGCCTGTTCAGCGGTGACAAGCCAGAGCGTGGATAGAAGTGTGGGCAAAATCGGGGCCGTGATTATCCTCCTCATCTGGATATTGGCTATAATCTGGGGCACGTTAATTATCCTTCGTGTGGTGGAGAGATTATGAGTTATGAGATTCGCCGCGCCATGGCAGGAGACAAATCCGAATGGCTGCGAATGCGCCAGGGACTATGGCCCGAAGCGCCTGTTGAATATTTGGATTTCGATATGGACGATTTGCTCGCAGACTCCAACTACGCCGTGTTTGTCGCTTCACACGCGGACGGGAAGCTGGTTGCCTTTGTCGAAGCAGGCTTGCGTAATCATGTGGAGGGCTGTGAGACAAGTCCTGTTGGCTACATCGAAGCATGGTATGTGGATCCCCACGTACGCGGTCAAAAGCTCGGCAGAGAAATGATGCGTACCGCGGAGCAATGGGCGCGTGAGAAAGGGATGTCGGAGATGGCATCTGACACATGGCTGGAAAATGAAGTGAGTATTGCTGCTCATCTAAAGCTGGGCTATTGGGAAGCGGAACGCCTGGTGCATTTTGTGAAACATTTATGATGTCATTGTGAGGAGCGTTCGTTGTGACGAAGCAATCTCCTCCTACATGGCAACGACTTATCGATAAGTTTTATTTGTTTAGCACGAGATTGCTTCGGGCTTCGCCCTCGCAATGACATATGTAAAATGAAAACCTTCCTCCTCTACGGTTCCTACGGATATACAGGTCAGTTGATTGTTGATCATGCGGTACAAGAGGGACTGCGTCCAATTCTTGCCGGGCGCGATGAAAAGAAACTGCGTGAACAGGCAGGAAAGTACGACCTTGAATATCATTCATTTTCGTTGGATGAACCTACCAAACTGGATTCCGCTTTGCAGGAAGCAGATGCCGTTCTGCATTGTGCGGGCCCGTTTGTGCATACATTCCGCCAGATGTCCGAGGCATGTTTGCGGACAAGAAAACATTATGTGGATATCAGCGGAGAGATTCCTGGTTTCGAGGCATTGGCTGCACTCGATGATGAGGCCAAACAGGCTGGCATCATGCTCCTTCCCGGTGGCGGCTTCGATGTTGTACCGTCTGATTGTCTCGCCGCACATCTAAAAGGACGATTACACTCAGCAACACATTTCCGCCTTTTCCTACGAGGGATAGGTGCGGGAGCTTCGAGAGGCACAGCAAAATCCGCGATCGAAAACATGCACAGACAGGGAAGGATTCGCCGCGACGGAAAATTGATTCAAGTGCCTCCCGCATGGCAGGTTCTTGAGCAGGATTTCGGTCGTGGTCCGGTCAAAGTCGTATCTGTTGGCTGGGGAGATGTGAGCACTGCTTATTACAGCACGGGCATTCCGAACATCGAAACCTACTTTGCATTTTCAGAGACGGTTATCGGTCTGATACGCTCCATGCGCGTGATCGGTCCACTGATGTATAACCGTCTAGCAAAATTAATTCTCAAAGCAATCATTGACTTATTACCAGCCGGACCGAATGAGGATAAGCGAAAGAATGGATCTGTAACCCTGGTCGGTGAAGTGATTGACCAGAACCATGGACGTGCCATCTCAAAATTGATCACACCTGAAGGATATACTTGCACCGTGGTAACTGCGGTTGAGATCATGAAACGAATTCTGAATCAGGATTGCAAACCAGGCTTTCAAACACCATCCCTTGCTTATGGAAAAGATTTTATTATGCAGTTTGATGGTGTGAAGCGAGAAGATATAGAAGTGAAATGATAAGGCATCTTATTCTCATTACCATCGTAACTATCCTCATCTCTGCATGTTCTTCTGCAACACAAACTCAGGAGGCAGCTATGTCCCTTCAATTAACAAGCGATGCATTCGCAAACGGACAATCCATCCCGGTGAAATATTCCTGCAAAGGCAAAGATATTTCCCCTGCGCTTGCGTGGGATGAACCGCCTGAAGGCACACAATCGTTCGCGTTGATTGCAGACGATCCCGACGCGCCCATAGGCACGTGGGTGCATTGGGTACTATTCAACATTCCTGCAAACACACGTGGTTTAGAGGAAGATCTGCCGATCACCGGAAAAAATGTAGACCCAAATGCCATCTATGTCGGCAAAAATTCGTCTGGCAATATCGGCTATAACGGACCATGCCCACCTTCCGGGACACATCGTTATTTCTTCAAACTGTATGCACTGGATACCACAATAAGCCTTCTGCCCGGTGCGACAAAGGAACAGGTGCTCAAGGAAATGCAGGGACACATCCTTGCACAAGGTGAATTGATGGGCACATTCAGCAAATGACTGTTTCAATCATCCAACGTGCCAGAGAAACGGGCAACCCGGTCATTGGTGGGAACCGCGCAACATTCATTTGGGAGGGAAAAACTGCACCAAACCTGATGTGTGACTTGAACGACTGGGATGAGACATCCATGCGCTTCAAACGCATCTCCTCAAAACGGAAATCTGATTCCACTAAATCAGTTTGGTCCTGTTCCCTCACTCTCCCACATGACGCATATCTTGAATATGCCTTCTATGATCCCAAAACTCAAACGCGTTTTCTTGATCCGCTCAACCGCGACAGTGTGAATAACGGTGTCGGTGGGCGCAATAACTTCTTTTATATGCCGGATAGCATGCCTTCTCCATTCACTCTCCGCCGTGCGGATGTGCCTGCTGGCACTCTGAAAGGTTATCGCGTAGAATCAAAATGGCTTCGTGATGATTCTGAACGTCAGATCTATTTGTACAAGCCGCCTGTCAAAGAACACGTACCCTTATTGGTTGTTTACGATGGGCAGGATTATCTTCATCGTGCCAAACTGGCAGTCATGGTAGATAACCTGATTGCGGAAAAACGGATCCAACCGATTGCAATGGCTTTCCTTCCAGGCGCAGGGAGATGGCGCAGTGTGGAATATTCCTGTTCAGACGCAAGCCTCTTATGGGTGGATCAGGTAATCCTGCCATTCGCGCGTAAAAAATTAAGACTACTGGATATTGAAAAATATCCCAGTGCATACGGTGTTCTTGGCGCGTCCTTGGGCGGAACCATGTCCTTTTATACTGGCTTGCGCATGCCGGAAGTCTTTGGCAAGGTGATAAGTCAATCTGGCGCGTTCATGATCGAGAGCCGCGCCTTTGCAGTCGTGGATCTTGTTCGCCATGGCCAGGCACGCGATATCAATATCTGGATGGACGTTGGGAAATTCGAGGAATTACTCGATGATAATCGTAGAATGTATACGCTTCTTGTAGAAAAGGGATATCAGGTAATGTATAGCGAATTCTCAGGGGCGCACAATTACACCTCCTGGCGCGATGACCTCTGGCGCGGGTTGGAAGCAATGTTTCCATACTCGCGATAAGAGCGTTCGCTCGCAGTTGAACTGCGGGTAGGATCCAATTCACCACCTCCTCAACTTAAAGTTTTGAGTATATGATAATTCTTGCCACATTATGCTATGTCAAACGTGATGGACACACTTTAATGATGTATCGAAACAAAAAAGTTAATGATATTCACGAAGGCAAATGGAATGGCTTGGGCGGAAAGTTCGAAGCTGGAGAAACACCTGAAGAATGTGTGATTCGAGAAGTGCATGAGGAATCAGGGTTATCTATTCAAAGTCCAAAGTTGTGTGGATTGATCATGTTTCCAGGTTTCATGGGGAACGATTGGTATGTATTCGTCTTCACTGCGATGGAATTTAGTGGCGAGCTAATCGATTCACCGGAGGGTGAATTAGAGTGGATAGAAAACGATAAACTTACAAGTCTGAACCTGTGGGAAAGCGATCATATCTTTTTTCCGTGGATCGAAAAAGGAGAATTTTTCTCAGCAAAATTTGTATATCAGGGAGATAAAATGCATAGGTATGAGGTAAGGTTCCACCCAGCTTTCTAAGCATTATAATGAAAGAGTATGTCCATATTTTCCAACAAGCGCATCATTCTGGGCGTTACCGGTTCCATTGCCGCTTACAAAGCCGCGGACCTTGCGTCAAAACTTACACAGGCAGGCGCGCAAGTGGATGTGATTCTCACGAGCGCGGCGGAAAAGTTTGTCACGCCACTTACGTTTCAATCTGTTACAGGAAGACGAGCATACACCGACTCTGATTTATGGGGAAATGAAGCGCATATTTTGCACGTTGGTTTGGGGCATTCCGCTGATTTGATGATCATTGCTCCATGTACGGCAAATACAATCGCCAACCTTACATACGGTCAGGCCGATACATTACTCACAGTGACGGCGTTAGCGGCACAGTGTCCGCTGATCATCGCGCCCGCGATGGACGGCGGCATGTTTGATCATCCGGCAACACGGGAGAATATCGAGACGTTAAAAAAGCGCGGCACGGTCCTTATAGAACCACTGGAAGGACATCTTGCATCCGGACTCGTTGGAAAAGGACGACTCCCCGAAACCAGTGAACTAATCGGACACATCCGCCTCATTCTTGGCCGTAACGGCCCGCTCGCCCATAAAAAAATCGTCATTACCGCTGGAGGGACGCAGGAAGCACTGGACCCCGTCCGCATGCTAACCAATCGTTCTTCAGGGAAACAAGGATTTGCTCTAGCCCAGGCAGCATTGGATCTTGGTGCACATGTTAATTTGATTACAACTCCTACTTCGCTTGTTCCACCCGTTGGTGCAAACGTTATTAAGGTTGAAACTGCAAAAGAGATGCTTGATGCTGTATTGAAAGAATCAGAAGAAAGTGACGTACTCATTATGGCTGCTGCAGTGGCAGACTTCAGACCTAAAAACAGGGCGAA
>DAINRK010000232.1:0-7080 GCA_036741855.1 Anaerolineales bacterium | reverse complement strand
CAATTGTTTGCAAGTGATAGCCGCGAGAGAGCAGTTCTTCATTCCAGCCAACGAAAATAAAGACCACGAAGAATATGAGAACGCCTGCGATAACTTCATTGATTGGATCGAACTCCCATGCAAAGCCTTCAAACCTCAGCCAGCCAAGCGCGAGCATGGCTACAAAAATAAGCCCCATCTGCACGACGGTGATCCCTATGCCAACAAGAACATCGATCAGGGCCTGCTGACTCAATTTCAGGCCGAGGCTTTCAAAAGACATTTTGTCCAGCCAGCGGCGGGCGATAAATACAGAACCGGTGACAGCGATGAAGTTGAGCACATTTCCAAAAATCAGAGACCCAAGATCAAGACCCAAAGACGCAGCTAAAATAGCGACGATTGTTCCAAATAGAAAAAATAGGATTGTTTGAATCAAAAATCGCCAGCCCGCGCGTAAACGCGGTTCATCAGGGGAAAAAAATATGCGCTCAAGAATGGAACGTTCTTGTGTCGGTTGAATTTCAGACATCTTGGAAATCCTTTGAGGCTTATACTCGGCTGACATTCTCTCAGCGCGAGACTAGCGGATTTGATATATTGTATACACTTTATCTGGAGTTTGATTGATCAATTTGAGTCCTTGAATTGTTTCACGAAACGCCTTTTGCAGTTGCGGGGTCATCCGTTCCGGGCGGTTTTGAAGCATAAAATCCAATCCTCTTTCATAGACAAGAATATGTGTATATCCTTGAGACCTCCAGTGTTGGATAATATCCGCTGGCGTATGATAAAGGTACTGATCATGCGCAAAATTGTAGACGATAACATCAGGTTGTGTCAGGCGCGGCAATTCATAGGAGCGTGGTTCAAACAGACTGTACACATGTGCATTTGTCGGCAATTCATCCAAGATCTTCATCAGGGCCGCGTAGGAGGGATTCACGCGCTCGATATATTTCACGCGGCTTTGTGCACCAACTGCCACCGCGAGTGGATTTCGCTGCAATACAAACATGGTGTTGTCGAAGATTGTCAATACAATGACGATAGCAATCACTACATTTGAAAGAAAGCTGATTTGCAAGTTGGGAGTGTCAAGCCTATCCAGGCTGTCCCAGCCCAGCGCAGTGGGGATGGCAAACGGGATCAGAGCGGGCAAAAACAGGCGTACCTGCCATAAATGGGATGAGGTCATCACGCCCCATATCCACAGTGCGAAACTCAAAGAGGCGAACAGGTTGATGGATCGCAGCGACAAGCTCTGGGCGGGGCTCCGAGGCGGGCGGCTTACAGAGATCCATAAAGTCAGTGGCAGCAGAATCAGAAAGACGGGACCGACTCTGCCGTCCATTGGTGTTATTTCGCGATATCCCAGGACCATATTCAGAGGGATCAAAAAGATTTGGAACACATCCCAGCCGATACCGGTGCCTGAATCGGTATACCATGCAGCGCGAAATGGATCCCAGTACAAGCCGTTAAATAAAAAGGGATAGAATGGGTTTCCCATCCAGACCGCATTTCGAACATACCACGGAAGAGCTACAAGTATTGCGATCATACTAAATTGCGCGGCTGATGAAATCGCTTTGCCCCAGGGTCGTCTGGACAAAATGAGCAATCCGCATGCGAGCGGAACTACGAAAGATGTATATTTCACGCCCATCGCCAACCCTGCCATAATACCTGTAATTCGCAGCCATACCGTATTCTCTGTAGTCTCGCATAATGTGTAAGCGTAAAGCGCAGCGACTGCATAATAGACCAGTGCCATATCTGCATAGGCCCACGAGGCCAGCATTGGTAAAGAGACAATGGTCGTCAGCAATAATAGAGTTTTGTGTCCGATCTGCACATTCCAAATTTTTACCGCCCAGCGCCAGAGCAAAATAACAGAAAGAAATGCCCATACGAAGTGAAGGATTTGTGCTGCGCGATCACTTCTCAATGCAAGTGCCCAAAGATACAGATTTTCTGTGATGTTTGGATACCAAAAAGGTACGATATCAATTGGCTGCAATCCACCATCTCTCAAAATTCTGGCAGGCTGAACAAGATGATAGGACAATGCGTCAAAAGCCTCGAAGGGTGGAACGAGCGTTAGCAAAAAGGAAATGATGAGAGGGAGAATTATTGCCGTTTTCGAAAATTTGCTGAACTGGCTGAAGGATAGATTCCAGGTTGCAGTGAAGGATTTGAGATCCTTGTCTAATTCATACAAATCATTTTTGAGAATGAAGAATGCAGTAGAACCAAAGAGAAAGAAAAGAAGGACCGGTGCTCTTGCAAGTTGGATCGCTGAGAGACCCAAACCGAGCAACCCTAAAGCACCGAGCCCGATGCCGCAGCCCAACAAGAGACGATCAACGGACTCAATAGATTTCAATCCTAATAAGAATACGATCCTTGTTCCAAAGCCATACGCGTTAAAAATAAGGAGAGCAGCAACAATTAAGGTCCATAAAGTATCAATCAAACCTGGAAGTGCAGTAAGCAGGCTTGGTTTTTGAACGACATAATATGTGACGAGTATTATGCCTGTCCATAAGAGAAAAAATATAACAATGAGAGAGCGTTTCAACCACCGCCGCCTTTGAGGTAGATCCCTTTTGGATCCAGCTCCTCGCGCAAAATCCTCAATTCCTTTTCAGTGACCATTTCAGTTGTTCGCAACTGACTTGCCACTTTCAAATCCCAACCCGTGTTTTCTTTTGCCTCTTGGGCAGTTTTCCCAGGGTGAAGCGCGGACAGAATCATTTCCCCGGTTTCATCAGGTTCCATGAGTCCAATATCTGTTACGACTGCCAGCATCCCTCCTCCACGGAGACCGGCTTTCTGGCGGTCGCCTTTCCCCGAGATAAAACCTGCCGAGGTCATAAACTCAACTTTTTCGGGGAAGCGTCGCTTTTGATGCGGCGTCATGATGTAACAGCGATTTGCCCAGGCAGCGATCTCTTGTGACCCGCCCGAACCGGGAAGACGAACTTTGGGATGGTCATAGCTGCCAATCACAGTTGCGTTGATATTGCCGTATTTGTCAATCTGCGCGCCCCCCATAAATCCTACATCCACGTTACCTCTCTGGAGATAGTTCGTAAAAATATCATACATGCTCACCACCGAAAGCGCGCCGCTCACCAAAGTCGGGTCTCCAATGGATAACGGCAGACGAGCAGGCTCTGCACCGATTACTCCCGCTTCATAGATCATTACCAGATTTGGCGCGTGAGTCCGTTTTGCGAGATTGCACGCAAGATTCGGTTGACCAACGCCAACAAAGACCGTATCGCCATCACGTAAGAGTCGCGCGGCGTTGATGATCATCAGTTCGGCGGAGGAATATTGAGTCATAATTTTCCTGTTCTGATCAAACCCTAAAGGTCTTACTTTCTTCGTTACACTTCGAGGGTGCTTCGCAAAGACCTTTAGGGTCTCTCATTTAAAAATGATTGCATGATGTCGAAGACTTCTTTCGGATGTTCCAGCGGAAGAAGATGTGTGGATTTCTGCACCGTTTCGATCCGCGCTTTGGGTTGCTTCCGTTTAATAAGATTCGCGGCTTCCTCCCAGAATGTATCCGTTTGCGCCGCGCGGATGAAGAGCGTCGGTACCTCGAGTTTGGGCAAATCGTGCCAGATGTCGAAGTCCCGCAAGCCAGTATAATAAATTCGCGCTTCCCATTCAGGAGAAAAAAACAGTTCGTAACCTCCATTTATGGCTGGCTTGGTTATCCCATCAATATAGATGCGTAGATTTTCATCACTTATGTATCGAAACACATCGCGGTTCCTGTATCTGCGAAAGATCATATCCAGATCATCAAAAGTCCTTCTTCGTTTCAACGCGCCAGGGATACTGGGATGAAGTGCGTTTCCCAACCCAATTGCTCGGATAAAGTTCCAGGCGATCATTCGCCCATGCGGGAAGAGAACAGGTTCAATCAATATCAGCGCGCGAAATTTACCAGGATTGTGTAATGCGGCGCGTAAAGTAACTGTAGCTCCGATGGAATGTCCTACTCCGATTACAGGATCCGTTTTGTAATCGGAGAGGAAACGAAGCAAGTCAGTTGAAAAAATACGCCAGTCGTTGATCTCTTCTGGTTTTGAATCTCCCCACAATGGGCGCAATAGCATTCCGAATACATGATAATGATTTTGTAAAAGTTCAAAAAGTGGTTTGTAGCAGCCTGGTGGATAACCGTTTGCATGGAGGAAGTGGAGTGGCGAGCCAGAGCCTCCATATTCAGTATAAGGGATAGGGGAAAGGGGAGAAGGGATGCTATTCATCAATCGGTTTGAGATCCGTTGCGTAGTTCATTTCTACTTTACGAATTCTCTTTGATGGTTGTTTCGCACTGAGCGTGTTTATCGTGGTCGTTATCATTCGCATGATTTCATTGTTTAGCCTTAATATCTCGTCGACTTGTTGTGTAGGTCCCAGCCCGCAATCTTGGGCAGTGTGTAGCCAATGTTCTGTTTCATTGGATGAACCTTGTGCGATTATCAAATAGTGAATATATTCCGTGCCTTCATGTCTTCCATGTCCCTCCGCAATGTTTGCACCGATTGAAGAAGCTGAGCGAAATAGTTGGCGCGAAATTTCCTGTGCCTGCATTGTTTTGGGCCAATTTTTTATCAATGCATTTATATCTTTAGTAGCTTTTCGTGCTTTCTGAAAGAAAATCAGATCTTGATAATTACCCATACCCTTAACCCCTTTCCCTTATGCTCTAGTAGTTCCCATAATTGATTTTCTCGCTATAACGCGCTTTCACTTTTAATCGCTTGTGAGTTTTTGTGCCAAGTTTTCCCCAATATTCGTCGCGGTCTTTTACGCTGTATACCCATTCATCCATCCATGCCTTGACCGAGTCAGCCGATTCGCTGATTCTGTCCCAGGCGAGATAAAACTCATTATCGCGGTCATAATATCCCTGTGCGTAAGATGGATGACATGCATATGGCACATGACACACTGCGCTGACGACAATGCCGGGAATCATCGTACGGTTCGGGTCAGAGCGGATGACTGACTCATCCACAATTTCCTCGGCAGTAAGTATGACTTTTTTCGCGGCGAATGCGGCTTCCTTTTGCTCGCCGATGATTCCCCACAAATGCGCATTCCCGTTTGCATCCGCCCGCTGCACGTGGACAATCGCCAAGTCAGGATTCAGTGCAGGAACGACGATCACATCCTTGCCTCCGTAAGGGTCAGGAATGCGTTTAATGTTTGGGTTTGCATTTTCCAAATCTGTCCCGCCTGTTTGGTTCATCGGTAGGAATGGCAAGCCGGATGCACCGGCCTGTAAACGCGTGATCATGCCAAAATGAGAATACTCTTCCCATTCGAGTTTGCCCTGTTCGAGCGCAGACCGAACAATACGAAGCGATCCAACGCCAGGGTTTCCCATATAGGAGAAGATCACTTTTCGCGCACAACCTGCTGCGACCATCATGTCATAAATGAGATCGGGTGTTGCACGTGCAAGGGTTAGGTCCTTCTTGCCCTGTCGAATCATCTCGTGACCTGCTGCGAATGGAATCAAATGCGTGAACCCTGCAGCATAGACGATATCGCCATCGTTCACATATTTCGCGATGGCTTCTGAAAGAGCAATCAGTTTGCTCATTATTTCTTTCCCTTGTCTTCTTTGGGTTTAGGCATAAGCCTTTTAAGGATGCTGAATCGCCCGCTCGGATTTGTAGCCTTTTTATATTGTGCTCGAAAAATAAAAGCAATCGTCAGCACAACTGCGCCCCCACAAAAATAATTGAAATTAGGATTTCCCGATGATTCAGATAGTATGAAAAACACAACCAGACCGATGCCCACTACCAGGAAGAACGTCCCTAAGCGGTAGGTAATTTCCTTGGGATCATATCCTTGCGGTGCGCCCATATCAACCTGGTTTTCTTGCAGAGAAAAAAGTTCTGCGGAACGGATAAAAGACCGGGCTATCCGGCATCGCCGCGTGCATCTTCTCGCGGATCGCTTTTACGAACTCATCTTTGTATTCACCAAGTCTTTCAAAATAGGGTACAAGCGCAGTCCCCGAGATCCATTCCACCACCGCATCCGAGTTTTCCAATATGTGAGCATACACTTTTTCAAAAACAACGATTTTCTCCGCCCCACTCTTAAATAAGATTCGTGCATAATCATCTATGGAAAGCACGGGCGCGTAACGCTGGAAGCCATTTAAAATGAATTTGAACATCTCTTCGCTTGCGGTCTCGCGATAGATCTGATGCGAGATATGGTTGTGATTCGATGGGACCTGCACAGCGATCTGACCACCCGGGGTCAGCCTCTCGTAGAGGCGCGGAATCAACTCTGAGTGGTTCTCAGTCCAGTGTAGTGCGGCGTTGCTGAAGATGAGGTCCCACTCACCCGTCAGCTGGGATTGATCTCCTTGTTCAAAATGCAGATTTGGACCAGCATGTGAAGCAGCTTTGTCCAGCATTTGTGGAGAGTTATCGATCCCTGTCACGTTGCTGATGGGCAGAGCATCTGCGAGCTGGCGGGTCAATTCGCCGGTGCCGCATCCAAGGTCAACAACTTTGAGCTTCGGGCGGACTTCGACCAGTTCGAGCAAATCGAAGAACGGCGCAGAACGCTCGGCCTGAAATTTATGATATTGAGTTGGATCCCAGGGCATATTTATCTAAATCCCCTCTCCCATTCGAAGCGAGGAGAGAGGTTAGGGGTGAATGAACGTTATTTGCGGCTTGCTGATTTCTTTGTAGCTTTCTTCGCGACGTTCTTCATCGCTTTTTTAGCGGTCTTCTTAACTGGGGCCTTCTTTTTGGCTGTCTTCGTCTTCGAAGAATTTTTTGCAACAGCTTTTCCATTTGATTTCGCCGTCGCTGGCTGGACAAGCGTGCGAATCTGTTCGTGCATATAGAGCTGTACATAATAATATCCACCGCCATTCTTGCCGCTCGCGCCGGAGCCCTTCCATCCACCGAAGGGTTGGAAGCCGGGCCATGCACCGGTCGTAGCACCTTGTGGACGGTTGGCATACGTGACGCCGGCTTCGATATTATCGAAGAACCATTCTGTTTCGGTGGGCGAGCCATAAAAACCTGCAGT
>DAINRK010000231.1:0-7126 GCA_036741855.1 Anaerolineales bacterium | reverse complement strand
AGTTGCGGAAACCATCGCCTTGAATGGCGGAGAAATGGACGAAAACGTCCTTTCCGCCTTCGCGCTCGATGAAGCCGAAGCCTTTGTCACCATTGAACCACTTGACGGTTCCAGTTATTCTTTCAGACATTGTATTTGCCTCCTTTGGCAATTGAAAATATTTTAGGCATCCTGTTTGTTCCATCGGAGGGCAAAACAAAACAGCCCACGGATTCAAACCGTGAGCTGTGGCTGTTCTTCAAACCAACGTAACTTACCGTTATCCTACATCACTTATAGTAACAGACTAATGTGAATGAGTCAATCAATTTGAGGGGCAATATTCAAAATGGCGGGATGTCAATGCTATAATCTTTTCACATCAGGAGCAAATTTTATGAGAATTGCAGTCATTTCTGATATGCACGGAAATAATCTTGCCTTTGAAACAGTGCTGGCTGACATAAAGCAGAAAGCAATAGATCAAATTGTCTGTCTCGGCGATGCCATTCAAGGTGGCCCACAACCTGCTGATGTGGTTCAAAACCTACGCGCGCTGAACTGTCCCGTTGTGATGGGGAATGCAGATGCGTGGCTATTGAGCGGTGAAGAAACGGGCGACGAAGGGATTCCGTCTGAAAGACTCAAGAAGATGGGCGAGATCCGGCTCTGGTCGCTGTCACAACTTACCGAGGATGAAAAGGCTTTTATCTCAGGTTTTCAACCAACAGTTACGCTCAATCTTGGAGATAGACTTGACCTGTTATGTTTTCACGGCTCCCCTGCTTCATTTGACGATATTATCCTGCCTGCCGCGCCATTGGAGGAATTTCAAAAATTTCTTGGCGCATATTCCGATCACATTTTGACAGGCGGGCACACTCATGCGCAGCAAATTCGGCGCAATGGTGAGCTTTTCTTCTTCAACCCGGGAAGTGTCGGTTTTGCCTACAGCCATTATCAACCCGACGGTCAATTCTATGCTGATCCCTGGGCAGAGTATGCCATCTTGACAGTTGAGAATGGTCAAACCAGCCTCGAGTTCCGCCGAATTCCTTTTGATGTTGACGAACTAATTCGTATCTATCGTGAAAGCGGACGTCCCTTTGCGAACGAGGCGATCGCGCAGTATCAAAGATAAGCCTGTATAATCTCAATCCATGAACTTCCTCATCACCGGAGCCGCGGGATTCCTCGGCTCTTCGCTTGCCAACCAACTGGCCCGCGAGGGACACCAGGTGCGCGGGTTGGATGATCTTTCAACGGGCAACCCACAGGCACTTGCACCCGATATCCATTTTACGCGAGGGGATGTGAGCGATCGCCCCAAGTTATGGACTCTCCTGCAGGAAGTGGACGTGGTCTATCATCTCGCGGCGCGCGTATCGGTGCCGGAATCTGTTTTGTATCCTCGCGATTACAATAACGTCAACGTAGGTGGAACAGTCGCCTTGATGGAAGCCATGCGAGACGTGGGTGTTCGGCGCGTAGTACTGACTTCTTCTGGCGCGGTCTATGGTGATCTCGCTGAACAGCCGTTGCGCGAATCTGTCACACCAAATCCGCGTTCGCCTTATGCAGTGTCGAAGCTCGCGGCGGAATATTACGTCCGCACAATTGGCGGATTATGGAAAATCGAGACTGTCAGCCTGCGGATTTTCAACACATATGGACCAGGTCAACATATGCCTCCGTCACATCCACCCGTTGTTCCACATTATTTGCGGCAAGCTCTGCGCAACGGGACATTGGTCGCACACGGAGATGGGAGTCAGACGCGTGACTATGTCTATGTGGATGATGTGGTTAGCGCGCTTATCGCCGCGGCAACCGCGCCCGATATCAATGGGCTGGTTATCAATGTCGGCTCTGGGACCGAAACCAGTATCAGCGATCTGATCAAGCAAGTCCTCGAAGTGACAAACAGTAACCCCGAAGTGCTTTACAATGCAAAGACACCGGGCGGAGTTTCGCGTATGAGAGCAGACCTCACCCTCGCACATGAGAAATTAGGCTATCGGCCCTCCATCAAATTGGATCAGGGATTGAGGTTAACCCTCAAACGTGATCCGAGATTCAAATAATTTCATCGTCTCTGTGTGCTCTGTGGCTAAAATCTTTCCCCGCTCATTCTACAACCGCCCCACATTGACAGTAGCGCGTGAACTCATCGGCGCGCGGCTGGTAAGGATTCTGAATGGCGTGAAGTTAGTGGGATTAATTACAGAAACCGAAGCCTACATCAGCCAAAAAGATTTAGCCTGTCATGCAAAGGCAGGACTCACCCCGCGCACACAAGTGATGTTTGGGAAGCCGGGACATGCCTATGTCTATTTCACGTATGGCAACCACTGGATGTTGAACGCGGTCACCGAGCGCGAAGGCTTCCCCGCCGCTGTGTTGATCCGCGCGATACAACCAATTGAGAAGGTTGAAGTCATGTCCGCGCGAAGAAACGGGCGTGATACGTTTGGACCCGGCAAATTGACACAAGCAATGGGAATCACGAAGAGTGAGAACGGAGTCGATTTAACGGAATCCACTCACTGCTTATGGATCGAATCGGGCCTCCATATCCCAAATTCTCTCGTGACGAAAGGTCCGCGTGTGGGTTTAAATAATACGCCCGAACCGTGGCTCTCCAAGCCATGGAGGTTCTTGGTCAAAGGCTGGAAGATCAATCCCTTGTAGGTGACGGCAGCTGCCGTCACCTACAAGCAAAAAAATCGGAGGAACAATGGGTTTACTTGAAGGCAAGAACGCACTGATATTTGGTTTGGCAAATGACAAATCAATCGCATGGGGCATCACACAGGCATTTCATCGAGAAGGAGCAAATCTGGGAATCAGTTATGCTGGTGAAATGTTGGAACGAAGAGTGAAGCCACTCGCAGAAAAGGTAGGCTGTCAGTGGGTCGAAGAATGTGATGTGACTAAGGATGATCAAATTGCTGCAACAGCAGAAAAAGCTGCCAAGCATTTTGGAAAAATCGACGTCCTGGTCCATTCGATTGCGTTCGCAGGAAAAGATGAACTAAGCAAGCCTTATTACCAGACCAGCCGCGAAGGCTTTAAGAATGCATTGGACATCAGTGTATTTTCGTACGTGGCTCTCACGAATGCCTTCTTGCCGATCATAAACGCCGGTGGTTCGATCATGTGTCTCACCTACTATGGTTCGGTGAAAGTGGCGCCCAATTACAACGTGATGGGAGTGGCGAAGGCTGCACTTGAGTCATCCACGCGCTATCTTGCGTTTGACCTGGGTCCGCAAAAAATCCGCGTCAACGCGATTTCGGCAGGTCCAATTCGCACGCTGGCGGCTGCGGGAGTCGGTGGCTTTCGTGATATGTACAAGCACTTCGCAGATGCCGCGCCCCTACGTGAAAACGTGACCATTGATGATGTGGGCAACGCGGCGGTGTTTCTCGCCTCGGATCTATCTGCCAAAATTACAGGTGAAATACTATATGTGGATTCAGGTTTCAATACCGTCGGTGTGCAAATTGCTGCAAAAGAGGAGAGTAAAGAGCCCTAACGGCGAAGCCTCGACACTTGCCTGATTTGCTAACCTGCATTGCGCACAGGCGCAAGTGTAGCAAATCACGGGCGGTACCAGGGAGAACGCTAAGATGATAAAATTGGGACGCGAAGACCTTGCGCCCCAATTTGTTTTATTGGTAAATTTAGTGTCCTTCGTGGTTGAAAAATTATGTTCAGACGAAATACCACTCCCACCGAAACTCAACAACCTATACAAGCCGTCGAACGCATCACCTCTGTACTTGGGTCGGGTGTCATCTGGCACGGTTCCATCAACGGCTCGGGCGGCGTACGCATCGAAGGCGCGTTCGAGGGTGAGATCGCATTGCGAGGGATGTTGGTCGTTGGCGAGACAGGGCGTGTGACCTGTCAAAATGTACGCGCAAATACGGTCATTGTTGCAGGTGCGGTGCGAGGCAATATCACGACTCAAAAATTGGAAATCCGCGGCTCAGGCCGTGTTTGGGGAGATGTGGTCACAACCGCTTTTGTGACGGAGGAAGGCGCTTTTCTGAGAGGCCAAATACGGATGGAAGAAACGGTTGATCTGGACCTCGAGCCTGCTCCCGAGACAACGCCTTCAGAGGCCGCCCAGGCCGAATCCATCGCATCGACACCCATGGTGATACCTGAGCAAATTTCGGGTGGGACAACTCGAAGGACGGCAAGAAAGAAAAAGGAAGAAGAGTAGGACAGACCTTAAAGGTCTTGGGACCTATAGGGGCTGTCCTCAATATGAAATATCGCGATCTCCAGATTGAAACCCAAAGACAATCTCCCAACAACGCGCGGACTGAAGGATTCTCGCTCCTGGTCCGCGCGGGATACTTAACACGCGAGAACGTCCCAACAAAATTGGGGGAATGCACACTTCGGCAATTGAATCATTTATCTAAAGACCCATCTTTCCTTCTTACGCTTTCCTTACCGACAATGGAGAATGAAAACGAAACCTTTTTCCCTATTCAATCAGGTTCAACGGAAATCATTCATTGTCTATCCTGCAAATACACGGAACGAATTGAGCTTGCACGTTTTGTAAAAGCTGCGCTTCCAAGTGAAGAAGGACTACCGCTTGAAAAGGTTCTGACCCCAGAATGTAACACCATTGAAGCATTAGCAAACTTTCTTCGTATTCCGAAAGAGAAAACAGCCAAAGCCTTGATGTACACACGCATTTCTGACAACAAGTTCATCTTCGTTGTAGTACGTGGCGATATGCAAATCAGCGAAGAAAAACTCAAACAGCATATTGGCGATTTCCGTCCAGCGACTGCCGAAGAAATCGAAAGATCAGGCGCGGCGGCAGGGTACGCATCGCCGATTGGGCTAAAAGATGCGCTAATTGTCGTTGATGACTTAATCCCACAATCTCGGAATCTCGTCTCCGGCGCGAATGAGACTGGCTTTCATCTCAAAAATACCAATTATTGGCGAGATTATTCTGCTGAGATCGTTGCCGATTTAGTTCAAGCCAAAGCAGGCGATAATTGTTTCAATTGTGGAAATCCACTTTCAGTTGTATCTGCAATCATATTGGCTTCTGGCAAGGAATCAAACTTTGAAAACACTCTGCTCGCACTCGCCGAGACTCATCATGACGCAAAAGGATTGACTCTTCCACATCGGGCCGCCCCGTTTGACGTGTTTCTCATGCACATTCCTGGCAAGGAAATGGACACAGGCGCGAAATCCGAAGAGATTTACAACTCGTTGCAAAGCGCGGGCATTTCTGTATTGTTTGATGATCGTGATGAACGCGCAGGCGTCAAATTCAACGACGCGGATTTGATCGGCTGTCCAATCAGAATTACAGTGGGTGAAAAAGGTTTAAAGGAGGGAATGGTAGAATTAAAGCCACGCAACATTCAAGACAATCGGCTTGTGCCAATTGAAAAGATAGTTGAAGAAATAAGATCTTTATTGAAATAACGTAGTGATGACCAACTGGTCGCCACTATAAATCTACAATGAATAACACCAAAGTCGGGCATTTCCCTCCAGCCAAGCAATTTGGCTTGATCGTACACAGTATCATCATTCTAGTACTCGCTGGTATTTCTGGCTGGGGATTCTTTAATCTCACCCTCGCGCCCGTTGGTCCAACGTTCGTCTCCTTTTTATTGGCTGCCCTGCTGGCTTTTGCACCCATCCCCTTCTTTGGATACCGCGCCTATGCACTCCTCCGCTCGGACTACTACATCGATCGCGATAGCCTCGCAATCCTATGGGGATTGCGCGTGGAAGATATTCCATTGACCGACATCGAGTGGGTACGGCCTGCTTCCGACCTCTCGCATCCATTGTCCCTGCCCCATTTTCGACTACCAGGAGCCGTGATCGGCACACGACGCCATGTAGATTTGGGCCCAGTCGAGTTTATAGCAGCCGATGCTAGAAAATTGATTCTTGTTGCCACATCAAAACGTGTTTTCGCGATCTCACCAAAAGATATGGCATCTCTTGTTCGCACATTTGCACGCGCAACAGAACTGGGAAGTCTTACGCCTGCAGAAGCAAAATCGGTTTACCCTTCCTTTGTTATCACGCAGGCATGGGAAAGTCCGTTTGCGCGGTTTTTATGGATAAGCGGAATCATTCTCAACATCGGCCTTTTTGTATGGGTCGGTATCTTAATTCCATCCTTGCCCCAGGTCCCGATTGGATTCAATTCTTTTGGCGTACCGGATGAACCTACATCCTCAGTCCGTTTGATTCTGCTTCCATTTGTAAGCGCGTCGATGTTTGTGATTGGCATCTTCGCAGGTTTATATTTTTATCGATGGGAAATGCAGCGTCCGCTTGCGTTTATCTTGTGGATCTCTAGCATGCTCTGCGCAGTATTATTTCTAATGGCAGTGCTGTTTCTAGTCAGTGCGCCAGTCTGACTCTAATCCCTTCCCTTTTCAGCTTCGTTCTTCTCACCACGAATGTGAAAGGGGAATAAAGTAAAATGCAACTCCTCTACGGCTTTCTCATTGCGGTCGCCATCTCATTTCTTGCCTATCGCGCTCACAGCCTCGATAAAAGTGGAGCATTGGCAGCTTCGGTAATGGGCACAATCATTTTTGGTGCTGGCGGATGGAAGTGGGCAATCTTATTGGTGGCCTTTTTCATCACATCATCGGCACTCAGCCGAGCATTCAAGAATCAGAAGCAGGGTCTCAGTGAAAAATTCTCGAAGGGACACGAGCGCGACGCAGGTCAGGTTTTCGGGAACGGTGGCGTGGCAACAGCCTTCGTTTTGATTCACGCGTTTTTTCCGGAATCTATCCTCAGTTGGGTCGGGTTCGCCGCGTCACTTGCGGCAGTCAACGCAGATACCTGGGCAACCGAGTTAGGAGTCCTGAATCCCACTCCGCCGCGCATGGTCACAGAATTAAGCAAACGCGTTGAAAAAGGGACGTCCGGTGGGATCTCGCTATTTGGAACATTCTCGTCGCTGCTAGGTTCAGCTCTCATCGCTATCCTGGCAGCCTTTCTCAATCCCACTGAAACACTGATCGCTGATCCCTGGTCACTGGCATTGCTGATTACTTTGGCGGGACTCACTGGCTCGCTATTTGACTCATTTCTTGGTGCGACTGTCCAAGCGATGTATTAC
>DAINRK010000230.1:0-7149 GCA_036741855.1 Anaerolineales bacterium | reverse complement strand
TCACCGAAAGCCCTTAGTAGCTTCTCCACGTGATGCGGAGAATTTATTACTCTTCGGCCTACAAATATTTTTCTTTAGATATTTGAGGATATTATCTTTCAGTTACTATTCAGTTATTAAGGTACAAATTCACTGGGTTGACCAGTGAGCGACGACCTTGAAAAATTCAAGAGCATCGTTCACTCTTCAACATATTCTATTTTTACAAAGTACCACTCCAGCAGTAGAGACAAAACGACCCGGCACACACCGCCGGGTCGCAAATACGACCTAAATAATTGCGGTGCATTCTTAGATTTATGTTTGCGTGCCGTTCAACAAATTTTCTCTCACTCCAAATATTCTATCATGAACTCAGTGGAGATGGCGGGATTTGAACCCGCGACCTTCGCCTTGCAAAGGCGCTGCTCTCCCACTGAGCTACATCCCCAGGACTTGCTGGGTAGAGTGGGCTTGACAGGATTCGAACCTGTGACCCCTGCGTTATCAGCACAGTGCTCTAACCAACTGAGCTACAAGCCCGTATTTACTTTAACAACTGAATAGTGACAGGAAACTTACCTCTGTGCCCAGCGCCTCATCACCGTAAGGCACATGAATGAGTGGAGCAAATCTCTCGTGAGGGAGATCGCTCAAGTACTCTAGAAAGGAGGTGATCCAGGCGCACCTTCCGGTACACCTACCTTGTTACGACTTCGTCCCAGTCACCAGCCCCACCTTCGACGGCGCCCTCCTTGCGGTTAGGCTACCGGCTTCAGGTGTTACCAGCTCCCATGACGTGACGGGCGGTGTGTACAAGGCCCGAGAACGTATTCAACGCACTATAGCTGACGCGCGTTTACTAGCAACTCCGGCTTCATGCAGGCGAGTTGCAGCCTGCAATCTGAACTGAGGACAGTTTTGGGGGATTGGCTCCACCTCGCGGCTTAGCAACCCATTGTACTGCCCATTGTAGCGTGTGTGTAGCCCCAGGCATAAAGGCCATGCTGACTTGACGTCATCCCCACCTTCCTCCGGCTTAATACCGGCGGTCCTGCGTGACACTTGTAACACGCAGCGAGGGTTGCGCTCGTTAGCGGACTTAACCGAACATCTCACGACACGAGCTGACGACAGCCATGCAACACCTGTTCAGGCTCCCTTGCGGGTCGGTCACCTTTCGGATCCCTACCACCTGTATGTCAAGCCTGGGTAAGGTTCTTCGTGTAGCATCGAATTAAACCACACGCTCCGCTGCTTGTGCGGGCCCCCGTCAATTCCTTTGAGTTTTAACCTTGCGGCCGTAGTCCCCAGGCGGTGAACTTATCGCGTTTGCTGCGGCACTGATGGAGTTTAACCCACCAACGCCAAGTTCACATCGTTTACGGCTAGGATTACCGGGGTCTCTAATCCCGTTTACTACCCTAGCTGTCGCGTCTGAGTGTCAGAAACAGACCAGAAGATCGCCTTCGCCACTGGTGTTCCTCCCGATATCTACGCATTTCACCACTACACCGGGAATTCCATCTTCCTCTTCTGCTCTCTAGCACGGTAGTATTGGACGACCTCTCCCAGTTGAGCCGGGAGATTTCACGCCCAACTTACCGCGCCACCTGCACGCGCTTTACGCCCAGTGAATCCGGATAACGCTCGCCTCCTACGTTTTACCGCGGCTGCTGGCACGTAGTTAGCCGAGACTTATTCCTGGGATACTGTCCTTTCTCATCTCCCAGAAAAGTGCTTTACGACCCGAAGGCCTTCATCGCACACGCGGCGTTGCTGCATCAGGCTTTCGCCCATTGTGCAATATTCCCTACTGCTGCCACCCGTAGGTGTATGGACCGTGTTTCAGTTCCATTGTGGGGGGTCACCCTCTCAGGTCCCCTACCCGTCGTCGCCTTGGTGAGCCATTACCTCACCAACTAGCTGATGGGACGCAGGTCCCTCCCAAAGCGAATTGCTCCTTTAGTCATCAGTTTCTAAACCTGAAGACCACATGCGGTATTAGCAATCCTTTCGGACTGTTATCCCACACTTTGGGGTAGGTCACCAACGCGTTACTCACCCGTTCGCCACTAGGATACTCTCGTATTGCTACAAAAGCACCTCGTTCGACTTGCATGTATTAGGCACGCCGCCAGCGTTCATCCTGAGCCAGGATCAAACTCTCCGCAAAAAATTTTTCACTCTTACGAGTGTAGTTTATACGGAATATTTACTGGATCGACAGAGTTGTTGCTTCCTATCACTATTCAGTTGTTAAAGAGCTGGTTACAAAGCGGACGAATTCTACAAGTGCCGCTTTGGCCTGTCAAGATATCAACAGACAAAAACACCGATGTCATTGTCTTTCGACATCGGTTCGTCAGACTGCAAAACCAACAGGCTTGTGTCTCTGACTTGAGACTATTCAGTTTTCAATGATCTGTCAGGGGACGAGATCTGTGAATGTACTGGCGAATGGTTATTATATGCTTTTTGATGATTTTGTCAATAGTTATCAGACAATTAACCTTAAAATTTTAGCTCGTTATTCTCAGATTTTCATTCGCCAACTAAGTAAATTTACACTACTTTCGATCAAACATGAGACATAATATCACAAGAAGCATTAACAAATAATATATGGACCTTATGAAAATCATTAGAATACTTTGCGATCAATTTCACCGTTTTACTATTCTTATCTGAACTTCTTACTTAACACATGACCCATACCCGATTACGAAGAACATTGCTATACTGATAAAAGGTAAGGAGACCCTATGAGCAAAATTGGCATATTACATCCAGGTGAGATGGGTATATCAATAGCCGCTTCAGCCATTAACAACGGACATCAAGTTTTTTGGATGTCACAAAGTCGTAGCGATAAGACCCGGGCCCGTGCAGAAAACCATAATCTTATCGAGATCGATTCATTATTTCGGTTCTGTCAAATTTGTGAAATGATCATAAGCGTATGCCCTCCTCACTCTGCAGAAGAGGTTGCCACGTCCGTGCTAGAGGCAGGATTTCAAGGCTTATATTTAGATGCAAATGCAATTTCGCCTCAGCGTGCAGCCAAAATTGGACATATGCTGAACGTGAATAACATTCGATTTGTGGATGGTGGCATTATAGGTGGACCTGCATGGAGGCCCAAAGAAACCTGGCTTTATTTATCAGGCAAGCATTCTGATGAAATTGCAGGTTGTTTCGTAAATGGACCACTTGAAATAAAAATCATGGGAAATGAAATTGGAAAAGCATCAGCACTGAAAATGTGCTATGCAGCTTACTCAAAAGGGACCACTGCCCTGCTTGCCGCTATTCTTGCAGCCGCCGAATCGCTTGCAGTGGGTAATGAACTTTATGAACTTTGGGACATGGATAATGCAGGTTTCTCAGAGCAAGCTAATCGAAGAGCCACTCGTGTAACTGCCAAGGCGTGGAGGTTCGAAGGCGAATTGCTCGAGATTGCATCAACATTTGAAAATGTAGGGCTGCCCAGTGGATTCCACGAGGCCGCGGCGGAGATCTACCGTCGGATGGCTGGCTTCAAAGATTTATCAGAAACTCCTACCCTCAATCATGTGTTGAAATCCTTGCTCAAGGAATAAGATTTCCCCGATAGATGATTTATGATTACATTTCCTGTCTTCCAGATAATGCTCGCAACAGTGTATTTTGATCCGCATATTCCAAATCACCGCCTACAGGTAAGCCACGCGCGAGACGCGTAACCTGGATTCCAAACGGACGCAATTGTTGTTGCAAATACAAAGCGGTGGCATCACCTTCCATGCTGGGATTAGTTGCAAGAATTACTTCTTTGATTTCGCCCTTTGCCACCCGCGCGATCAATTGTTTTATCTTCAAATCGTCAGGCCCAATTCCTTCAATTGGAGATAATACTCCCTGGAGCACATGATATTTTCCTTGAAAGCCACCAGTGCGCTCTAAAGCAAGGACATCGAGAGCTTCTTCAACAACACATATCAGGCTGCCATCACGCCGCGTGGACTCGCAAATTTCACAGCGTTCACGTCCTGCTTCGGTGATGTTAAAGCACTCCTGACAAAATGCTGTGTTCGCTTTGAGATTCGCCAGCGCCGCCGCCAAATCTTGCGAGACGTCATCAGTTGTACGCAAAAGATAGAACGCCAGCCGCGATGCAGACTTTGGACCTATGCCAGGTAAACGTTCAAGAGAATTAATGAGAGATTGAATTGATTCAGGTAATAACATATATCATCCAGTCATTGCGAGGAGGGGATACTTCCCAACGAAGCAATCTCCTCATTAAGTAGGAGATTGCTTCGGGATTTCGCCCTCGCAATGACATAATAGTTAGAAAGGAAGCCCACCCGCCAGCGGACCCATCAACTTTTGTTGAAGCTCACGCGATTGATCAAGCGCCATGTTTACGGCTGATAAGACCAAATCCTGGAGCATTTCAGCATCTGCATCTTTTAGCAGATCAGGTGAGATTTCAACAGATTGGCATTTTTGATCGCCTGTCATGACGACTTTGATCGCGCCACCACCGGCGGTCGCACTAACAGTTTCAACCGCAAGTTTTTCCTGTGCTTCAGCTAACTGTTGCTGCATCTTCTGTAGCTGTGCCATCATCCCCCCGCCACCCATTTGTGGTCCTTTGTTAAATCCTTTTGCCATAGATAATCCTCTATAAGAAGTTTAACTTTCTTATCATATTTCAACCTTACATATCTACGATCTCGCCGCCGTGCTGGATGGCTGTTGCCACCATTCCGTCCTGTTGAACGTTTGGCGGTATCTTGCCTTTCGCGTTTGTCACAACACAGCGAACATTTACGTCGACACCAAATTGGTCCTTGATCAACTTTTGAATTACTTCGATCTGATCAGGCTTGTCAATCTTTGAAACCAGCACGTCGCTCGCCAAACCAAGAATCAATATCTTGCCCTGCATATCGATCATCCTAACAGAGTTCAACAATGCAGAGAGATTCGCCTGCGTTTTTGGAAGTGATGCAGATAGATGCTTCCAGACTCTGATAACTTCTCCAGCGCTAATAGCAGATTTTTCTACTGGACGCGATTCTTCATCCTTGTTTGTTGCACTAGCTGTCGCGTCAGGAACTTCGTCGCTTGGCTCTGACGTTCGCCTTGATTCCGTTGCTGAAATGGGAGCACCCTGACGGGCATCTGGGACAGGCTGCGGCTTGGTCTGACGCGGCGTGGACGGTAACGAAGTCGTCTCGTTCGGTGCATCCATGACTTCTGCCAATGCAAGTTCCAAGCTCAGAGATGGTTGCCATCCGCCGCGCAAATCTGTTGCCGCAGTATTGAATGCCTTCATCATGCGCAAGACATCGCTCGTTGAAAATGACTTCGCATGAGCCTGCATCTGCTTTTTGACATCCGCCGTGGCTTCGACCTGATTTGCATTGCCCATTTGGATGAGCATAAGACCGCGCAGATATTCGACAATTTGGCGCCCGAGAGAACGCGAATCTGCACCAGCATCAAGTGCTTTATGAATCCTTTCAAGCCCATGGGCAGGATCGTGATCCATGATAGACGAGATAATATCCAGGACAGTCTGACTCGTGGCAGTGCCAAGGACTGTTTGAGCGAGGGAGAGTGTGATTTTATCGCCGGTTGATGAAAGTTGATCGAGCAATGAAATGGCATCGCGCATTCCGCCCGCTGACTGGCGCGCAATCTGAATCAACGCATCATCATCGGCCTGAATCCTCTCGGCTCTAATGATTTTCTTGAGGTTGGCAACGATCTCATCCACTGGAACTCGTCGGAATTCATGGCGTTGGCAACGTGACAAAACTGTCGCAGGAATTTTGTGAATCTCAGTTGTGGCTAAGACAAAGATAGCATGGGGAGGCGGCTCTTCAAGCGTTTTGAGGAGCGCGTTAAAGGCCGCGGTCGAAAGCATGTGGACTTCGTCTATGATATAGATTTTGTACTTACCTTGCGAAGGTGAGAAGTTGATCTTATCGCGCAAGTCGCGGACATCATCTACACTGGTGTTGGAAGCTGCATCGATTTCGATGAGATCAAGAAAACGATTCTCATTGACGGCTTTACAGTGTTCACACTCATTGTCCGGTCGCTTTGATAGTTCAGGATTCGTACAATTGACCGCTTTCGCGAGCAGACGTGCAAGTGTGGTCTTGCCTGTTCCACGCGAGCCTGCAAAGAGGTAGGCGTGCGCAACACGATCTGCCGCGATGGCATTCTTGAGCGTCGTAACGACATGATCCTGTCCTACGACTTCGTTCCATTCTTTTGGTCGGTATTTACGATAGAGTGCTTGTGACATATTAGCCGTTAGTTTTTAGCGCCTAGCATTTAAGGAACCTCATAAATTGCACGGACGGTTCCGTCAGGATCAAACAACTGTGCTTCCTCACCAGATTCCCAAATGGGATTGCTGGCACTCCAGTATAAATCAATTACAGTGTTCGTCCCTGAAGCAGTATGGACTTGCACCGCGCCGTTGGTATGAAGGACCAGTTGAGGGAAGACAAATACATTTCCATCGTCATCTCTCAACTCCCAATTTGCGAGGTTAATCTGGTCCTCCCCTTTATAACTTACAACCACCCACTCGGCATTCAACGTCCCCGCGCCGATCACGCTGACAATCTCCACAGGGATATCGGTTTGCGGATCGAGAGTCGATGCAGACGCAGCTGCCTGGTTGATCGATGGCAGGGCAGGCTGAACCGGTGAAAGACTCACAGAACGGTAGTTACGATCGTACCAGAACAGGATGGCGCCGGTCACACAGGCAGAGATAAACACATTTAGAAGCAGGTAAAGAAAGAACCTTCGGCGATCCATGTTTATTGAATAATAGCACAAAATTTCAGTAAGACAGTTAAAAAATCCTGCGCTTCTTTGCGCAGGATTCAAGAAGAAAAGGTGTGTTATGGAAGTGATGTCATTGAGTAATCGTCAAAAGATACATCTGTGGTCGTAGAATCGACTGCGCTCCATGTGAACAAACCAACTCCACCATTAGTATAAGAAGAATCAGAAACCGAGTCGATTTGTTTTCCGTCCACATACAATGTCAAAGTGCCATTACCACAATCCGCGCCGACGCGATAGGTGGAGGCATCTTGTGTAATCGCGTCTGAGGTTCCCCATTCATCATTATTTGTCAAATATAAATAGGTC
>DAINRK010000229.1:0-7150 GCA_036741855.1 Anaerolineales bacterium | reverse complement strand
GGCTGGAAGGATTTTCACTGGCTGTCTGTGTTCTCAGAAGGTGCGCCTGCTTACGGATATAAATGGCTGCACACATACTCACGTACGACCCTTTTTTGTTATGAAGTCGGCGCGATGATATTCAGCAAGATTGTGGGATGGGTGTAGATGCAATCAATTCTTGACTAGGCATTCAAAGGTGAATTATGATGACAAACTCTCAGTCCAATAATCCCTTACACGGAATTACGCTTGAAATGATACTCACTCAACTTGTTAAGCGATACGGCTGGGCTGACCTGGGAAACCGTATCCCCATAAAATGCTTTAACGAAAACCCCAGCATCAAATCCAGTTTGAAGTTTTTACGTCAAACTCCCTGGGCAAGAAAGAAAGTTGAAGATCTATACTTGAAGTCTGCTGCAAAATGAAAAGCACACCGTACAACAATCACAAGAGAACCATAGTGGCGAAGGTCAACGCGCTTCGGGAGTGTTGGTTGAGACGCAAGCAGTCGAAACCACAGTCCGCGTGTGGGGAGAAACTCATGGATTTTGACAATCAATCCTCCAGCCGCGTCCCTATCGATGACGCTTGATCATTTGACATATAATAGAAACAATCAATAAAAGGAAGATGTCATGTTCAATATACATTTCCCGCCATCAGGTGAGAGGAGGCATGAATCATGGGACCAGTTGTACTTTTCGGAATTCAATTTACTTTGAGTCTGGCCGCGTATCTTCTCATCGCTTTCTGGTATGTAGCGCCGCACCTATCCAAGCTGCCGCTCGAGACAGCCCTGGCACCTTTATTGTGGGTCCATGTCTTTCGCACGGTCGGCGGGACGATCCTGGCTCCCGGCTCTGTCGAGGCTGCGGTGCCAATACCTTTCCGCGTGATGATCGGATATGGCGACCTGGCAACTGCCTTCCTGGCGCTGCTGGCATTGATCGCGCTACGTGCTCACTTTCCTCGTGCGATTGCATGGGTCTGGCTGTGCATGATTGTTGGGAATCTGGATACGCTCAATGCCATTATTCAATCAGTGCGCTACAATGTGTTCACCTATGCACTCGGGTTGAATTGGGTAATTGTGACTATTTATGTGCCTGCATTGCTGGTGAGCAGCCTTCTGATTTTCATGCAATTGCTCAGTAGGAGCAGCAAATGAAAAAAACAAGATTCAGCTTGTTCTATCTGGCTGGCTATTTGATTCCAGCAGGACTTTTGCTTCTCCTCGCACCGACTTTTTCCACCAGGCTTCTCTTATCGAATGGCAATTATGGTGATGTGTTTCCGCGTTTGGCGGGAATGCTCTTAATTGGCATTGGGGTGCTGGTTGTCCAGATCATCCGTTTCCATATTGATCAGCTCTACACCACCACTCTGGCAATCAGATTATTCTTCTGTGTCTGCTTTATTGTCTTCTACCTCATGAGCCATGATCCGTTTTTTCTGGTGCTGCTTGTTATTGTCGCTTTCGGTCTCATCCTGACCGGCACAAGTTACCTGCTGGATAGACACGGCAGGTCTGCCTGATTCGAAAATTCAGCTTTTGATGCGGCGTTCAAAGCAAAACTATAATTGGGAACAGTCAATGCGTTGCCTGCCCTGCGCTCTTCAGGGCGGTTACAGTCCCCTCCGCTAAGTAAGCTTCGGGGATGGTTCCCAATCCACGTTGATGCTGTCTGTGCTTGATAGGGTGTTTAGAGGAGAGATGTGATATGGAAATCAAGAATGAGTTGAACCCATTGAACAAGAAATCACATGGCCAATTGACTGCTGAAATTGGAAAGAGCCTGGAATTTGAAGGCTATGATGTATTATATGATCATGGTGTTTCAAGTAAGACTGTAGGAAAGATTGTTTCGTACTTTAGCGATAAAAATGAACGGGGCACTCAACTTAGCTATTTGGATATTGCGATTGTCAAGAAGAACACGAACCAGGCAGTGGCACTGATTGAAATAGAGGAGACAGCGAACAGACCGAAAACGATTATTGGCGATATATTCGCGTTTCTCATGGGCGACAGAGTTGTGTTTCAAGGAAAAGAATTAGAGGTCGGAAACTCGACCACACTAATTATTCTTGGATACAGTAAATTACAGCATCCGAAACACAATCAATATATTCTTGAAAAAGTAGAGAAAGCAAAGTCTGCTCTGGGCACTAAAAACTGCGAAATCAGGAAAATTGTGATTGAAACCTATTCCGACAAACATAAATTGTCGAGTCTTTTGACATCCCTGTTGCATAAGGCATTTAAGGAAGAGTTATGATAGATAATATAGAAGTAATTGTAAAATTAAAGGAATTTCGAGAGGAATTAGTCCATGTCCGATAACACCGCGATACTTGTTCGAAATGCCAGAGATCAAGATATTTCTGCAGTTACAGAAATCGATTCCGAGGCCTTCTCTCCTTACGGAACGGCTGAAAAGCCAGAGACTTTTCAACTCCGACTGACGGCATTCCCAAATGGTTTTATTATTCTGGTGGCAGGTAATGAAATTGCAGCCTATGGTTGTTCGGAAAAATGGCTGGCTGAGCACGAGCCGGGCTTGGATGAGAATCCTTTAAAAACCCACCAGCCTGACGGTAGAATATTTTGTATCACAGCAATGGCTGTCAAAACGAAATATCGAGGGAGGGGCTATGGTTTACGCATACTTGATAAGCTGATGGAAATTGCCCACAATGAAGGTTGTAGGAAAATTGTTCTGGAGACCGCTCAGGCTCAAGGTTTATACCTAAAACGAGGCTTCAAGACGGTTCGAAATCGCACTGAACGTGGGATTTCATTGGATGTTATGTCTCTCGATATAGAATCCTATGGCGGGAATGCGTGAACAACGACGCATTGTGTCTATATAAATACCTTGTACCCTGGCAGGCACGCTTCGCAGCAGACGAAGGACAACAGGCTGCGGGATTTCGTTTTAGATTGAACGGAAAGGAAATTCGCACACATGTCCGCTAAAGAAGCAGCTATCGAGAGTGCAAAGGGAGCCATCCATGCACTCAATCAGCAATGGGAAATGTACTTTGAAAATCACGACGTGACTGGTTTGATTGCTCTGTTCACTGAGGACTGTGTCCGAATGCCGCAGGGCGGTCCCGCCACAGTGGGTCCTCCCGCGCTGGAAGCGGCGTATCGGCAGGATTTCGCTGAGGTTTGGAAAACCCAGGCGAAAGTGATGCTCAACGCAGAAGAGGTGATCATATCGGGAGAGTATGCCTTTGCACGCGGCGCTGACACATTGATACAAGATGGCAGACAGGTGGGAGAGACAGGCAAGTGGCTGTTCACCTATCGCCGGCAGCCGGACGGCACCTGGAAATATCATTGGATCACCTTTAATAGCAATGAGTAGTGATTGAAGGTCAACGCGCTGCAGAAGGACCGCTGCAAACAAAGGAATAGTTATGGCTGGCAAATATACCCCGCTTGAAAATTATTTGCGCGACCTTCCTAAGAACCAAAGAGAAGTTACGTTTGGCTTTGAACAAATCGAACAAATATTGAATGCCAAACTGCCATCGTCCGCGTATGAAGACCGGCGATGGTGGGATCACGAGACAGAAGGCAACCATGTCAACAAGCGTGCATGGGCAAACGCTGGCTGGAAGATTGAGAATTTGGATG
Source organism: Anaerolineales bacterium (assembly GCA_036741855.1). GTDB lineage: Bacteria > Chloroflexota > Anaerolineae > Anaerolineales > Villigracilaceae > Defluviilinea. Next base: position 3,519 of record DAINRK010000229.1, on the reverse strand, counting down.
TCAACAAGAAGTGGGTTAAGTTCGTCCGTGCATGATAGCATTTTAGAGAGGCCGGGCGTGCCGACGCGGGTGTTTGTCGACATCCGCAGGGATGGTCAAGACATCGAGTCTCAGTGAGCGATGGGGTAAACTAGTGAACATTCCGATCCTGTATCTGGAGCCCTCATGGCAAATAAAGGTTATTTCATTCTTACTGACATCTCAGGCTACACCGAGTTCCTGACCAAGTCCGAATTGGATCACGCCCAGGACGCGCTTCAGAATTTATTCGATGTTCAGCTTGCCCATATCAAATATCCGTTTGTGATCTCCGGTTTCAGAGGCGACGCGATCTTTATGTACGTTCCTGAGACCAATATCTGCGAGCCGCAAACCATCCTGGAAGCGCTGGAGAATCTATTCTTTGTCTTTGCCGATGCGCGTCGGCAGATGATCTACAACACCACCTGCACATGCCGCGCCTGCCAGAACATGTCCATGCTCGATCTGAAAATGGTCATCCACTACGGGGAATATGTCCTTCAGAAACTGGGAGACCGTGAGGAACTCCTGGGCGCGGATGTGATTGTCCCGCATCGCATGCTGAAGAATGAAGTGATCGAAAAGACGGGCATCGAGAGCTACGCCTTGTTCAGCGACGCCGCGGCGGAGGCTTCGAAACTGTCACAACTGGCGTATCCGCTCGTCCCTCATTCTGAAACCTATGCACATCTCGGGGAAGTCAAAATGCAGGTGCTGGATCTCCGCAAGGTCTGGGAACGCGAACAGGAAAAGAGACGATTCGTTGTAACCCCGGAAGAGGCCTGGCTGACCTTCGAATGGGACGCCCCTCATACACCACTCTCTACGATATGGGAGTATCTGACTACGCCTCGACTCGAACAGCAATGGGCAGGCTACGACCTGGTCGAACGAACGGATTCACTGGGCGGGCGCTTTCAACCCGAAACGACCTATCATTGCGCGCATGGCGAGATCCATTTTTTCAATAAGATTTTGGATTGGAAACCGTTTGAGTATGTTTCGCTCGAGCAAAACATAAGTATCGGAATCAAGCTTGTTCAAACCAGATATGTCCATAGTTCGCCGAGCGGCACAAAGCTCATCTTTCATGTGCGCAAACCAGACGATCCCGTCTCGGAAGAGCTAAGACAGGTTGTTATTGGAGCATACAATCAAGCTGCGGCGGGATTAATAAAGCACCTTGAAATCGACCATAACCAATAGTTAAAGATTTCAAAGGTGAACTGTGGTGGCAGCTACTATACGGATGTTGTTCTTTTGCACTGAATTGTGATAAGGAGAACCCACGATGAAAATCAAAGCCGTGTCTGGAATTACCGGCTACACCAAAAACATCAAAAAGACCATCGGATTTTACGAAGTGCTAGGTTTTGAGAGTCGTAAATAAGATCAAACCCACGCGACGTTCTATTCGAACTGGTTTTGGATCGACTTTCTCGCTATTGGTAAGGACGAGCGTTCCCGGGATGTACAGCTCCCTCGTGGCGAGGGAATGTTTTTATACCTTAGTGTGGATGACGTGGATGCGTTCCACCAATTCCTTCTTTCCAAAAAGATCAAAACCAGACACCAAGCCGCGAGACGGAGGGCCTTCAAAAGTTAACTATATGGTGATCCTACCGAGTACAATCATGCCATATAAAAACGGCGGATGAAATGGAAAATTCAGATACTGTTGAAGCGCAGTATTTTCCCGAGCGATGGAGGCGCTTTCTTTGGGCAGCAGGCGTGCTGATGGTGCTTTTGATTGTAGCGGCCGTGAGTACATACACCTGGTTTGCGCTCTATGGTCCCTGCCAGGTGAGCACAGTGCAAGGAGCATCATCAGCGTTGATGGAACAACTGACTTTATTTGATTCAATCTACGAGTCTATACCTTCTCTAACTCCGATAGCCATCTTTGGTCCAATCACACAAATGGAACAGATCCTCATGGCTACTAAGGAAGTGGCTGTTCCCATCTGTATGCAGGTGGCACGAAATGAACTGATTTCCGCCATGGAGGGGTTAATTCGAGCGCTTCTGGCAGTCATGGAATCAAAACCTGAGGCAACCCGCACACATCTTATGGAAGAATCGAAAACGCACCTTGATAACTTTACGGCCGAATTGAAATTTGTCAAAAGGTGTGCACCTTTCTGTCCCTGAATTGTACGAATAGCCAGTTTCATCCTTCTTAAAATTATGATTATGCTGTTGCGAGAATTTAGACGAACGGATGCGAAACATGAGTAAACTTACAAAGATTGGACTTGTACTTGGTGGCTATATAACTGCGTGTCTTGCCGCTGGTGGCGTTGTTTATGTTTATCAACTTTTTACACAGAATGCATCGGCGCAAGCATCAGCTGGGATGTACGCATTTGGTGATCTTTTTCTATTTATCGCTGTATTGGGTGTTCTGGCCCTCTTCCCAACAGGATTGGCGCTTTACTTCCTGTTCAGAAAATTAAGTGCTCGATAGCGTTCAAGCATGGTCCATCCAGGGTCTTCTCACACACAGGATACCGCGCGGAAATTCGGCCGTTTTCGATGGCTGGCAGGCGGACTGTTCGGTTTGCTAATCGTTGCCGCCCTCGGTATTTTCGCCTGGAGGTATGTGCTTAATCCTTGTGAAGTGGATGCTGTGAAAGAGGCATCCGCTTTTCTCCTCAGCCAGTCAAAAAGGTATGACTCTGTCTACAGGGTTACTGCTGACGCGTCGCGAAGCTCTGTACTCTTACCCGTCACCGTACTCCAGCAAATTTCTCTGGATACCCAGGAAACAGATGTGCCTGCCTGTATGCAAACGGCAAAGAATGAGTTGACGAACTATATGAGAACTGTGATTCGTGCATTCCAGGCTTATGCTGCAGGGGAAACAAACGCAGCGGTCATAGATTTGATACATCAATCCGATTCCCATTACTCGAATTTCGCTGCTGAGCTGGATGTGGTCAACAAGTGTGCGCCGTTTTGCCTTCCGTAATTGCGGCGAGCAGCATCTTCAGATTGAACGAGGCTTGTCATTTGAATCCTTTTCACATAAACTGATAATGTTCGTTCTAAAAAGGGCTTGTCCCAGATATTTTGCTCGTTGAATAATTGAGATCATGTCGGTGTACGTTCACTGGTCCGCTTTGGGAAATCAACCGCTAGTGCTAAATAAGGAGGCAATATGACTACCATTAAAGTTTTGGGAAATCGCAACGAAGGTCTGAGGCAAGTCAATTTCGGAACCGAACTAAAAGGCTTTTCTGTTTCCGACGCCATTCAATTTTCGACCGATCGCGCCGCGTCCGATTTTCAGGTCATTCCGAACCTGGAACAAGATGATTTGATTGAGTTGATTTTCGAAGAAGACATCCATCGTTGGGTCACGGTAAAGGAACTCGAACGGGATTTCAAAAACCAATTGTCCCGCGGCAGTGACCCGGATGTCCTGGAGATCCCATCGCAGCTTCCTTCCGGCGATACCTCTCGCGGGGCGACTGCCTGGGTGCTCAAAGGGCTACG
>DAINRK010000228.1:0-7215 GCA_036741855.1 Anaerolineales bacterium | reverse complement strand
AGAGGTCATCCCGCTGGCCGCGCGTCTATTTGCAGTCGTCGATGTGTGGGATGCATTGCGATCAGACCGACCCTATCGTAAAGGATGGACCGTTGAAGCAACGATTGAGCACATTCGCAGTCAAACCGGAACTCATTTCGACCCGAAGGTCGTTGAACCATTTCTAAACCTCATAGGATGGTCAAATGCATAACCAGGATCTTTAACTTGGGACAGGGCAAACTTAAAATCGGACTTTTGCAGTCTGATTTGCATCCTACCCTGTCCTAGAATTATGGTCTGCGAGTGCATCCGGTGGATGCTGGCGCTACGTAATTGTAGTTAAGGGATTTGATTGCCTGTTCTGGCCGTCGCGCCAGGTGAGTACGTCACCAAAAGTATCACCTGTAAGTCAGAAAAGAAGCGGCCGTCGAATTTTGTAATGCGATCATGGAATACATACGAATAACTTTTGTGACATCACGATGAACATCCAACGCATTTCATCCTATCGCCTTGCCTCACGCTGGTCAAGTGGGATTGTGCTGGCCATGGGATTATTGGTGCTGATGGGGTGGCTTTTCGAGATCCCCGCGTTGACGAGTATTCTGCCTGGTCTCGCCACGATGAAAGCCAATAGCGCACTCGGCTTTGTGCTGGCAGGTATTTCGCTCTGGCAGGTCACAGGGGAATATAGGGATCAACGTTCGAAGCTTATTGCGAAAGTCTGTGCAACGATCACGATGCTGATCGGTCTGTTTACATTGGGCGAATATATGTTCGATCGTGATTTTGGTATCGACCAGTTGTTGTTCAGAGACGCATTAACTCCTCTAAATCCGCATCCAGGGAGGATGTCACCTGCAACCGCGCTGAACCTGCTGCTCCTGGGGTGCGCTTTACTTCTCATGGACAATAGTTGGAGCAATTGGCTCAATGAGGCATTTGCAATCACGGCACTCATGATCGCCGCTGTGGCTGTGTTCGGATATATCTACGGTGTTTCCTCTCTCTATCAAATTGGCGTCTATTCGTCGATCGCACTGCATACAGCCCTGACGTTCGTAGTGTTGTCCTTAGGCATTCTCTCCGCAAGACCTGAACGCGGATTGATCAGCATCCTCAGCACTGAGGGCGGGGCAGGTATTCTGGCACGCCGCCTGTTACCGGCCGCGATCGGGATTCCAATCGCGTTAGGCTGGCTGATATTAAGTGGGCAGCGTATAGGTCTTTATGATACTGCATTCGGAATAGCCTTATTTGCGCTATCGAATGTGATCATTTTTTCTGGATTGATCCGGTGGAATGCCGATATGCTCCATCGGGCGGAGGTCGAACGCATTCAAGCCCGGAATGATCTGCTGGATAACGAAAAGCGCTACCGCCGGTTTTTCGAGAATATGCATGAGACCTTTGTGATTCAAGAGATCATGACGGATAACGATGGAAAGCCGATCGATCTGCGGTTTCTTGACCTCAACCCGGCCGCAGAACGTATGCTGGGCAAGACGCGCAGCGAGCTTGTTGGGCGAACAAGAAGCGAAATCGCTGGTGGACCTGACCCGGAGGGTGTCGAGATGGCCAACCGCGTAGCCTCCACCGGCATGCCCTTCCATATGGTCCGCTCCTCCCCCGGGTTTGGACGTTCGTTTGAATCCTTTACATATTCCCTCGGATCCAGAATAGTCGCTACCCTTTCTTTGGATATCACCGAACGCAAAAAGGCAGAAGAAGCATTAAGACTGACCGAGCAACGATTACGTGCCTTAATAGAAAATAGTTGGGATGCCATTGCTTTATTTGGTGCCGACGGAACCATCCTTTACGGGAGTCCATCCACTGTTCACATTCTCGGTTATTCGTTAGACGAGTTTATTGGTAGGAATGCCTTTGAACTGATCCACGAAGAAGATCAAGCCTTCGTCACGGAGCGCCTGACCATATCGCTCCAGCAGCCTGGCGCGCACATCACCGTGTACGCGCGTGTTCGTCATAAAAATGGGGAGTGGCGCTGGCTGGAAGGTGTCTTTACAAATTTACTAAACGAGCCCAGTGTCCAGGCGATTGTCAATAATTATCATGACTTCACCGAACGCAAGCAAGATGAAGATGCTCTGCGCGAGAGTGAGGCGCATAAATCCGCCATTCTTGAATCGGCACTGGATTGCATCATCACAATTGACCATCAAGGACGAATCCTGGAGTTCAATCCTGCTGCAGAGGCAACTTTTGGTTACACACGTGCGGAAGCGATCGGGAAGGAAATGGCTGAGTTGATTATTCCGCAACCTCTACGGGAACAGCATCGGCGCGGGCTGGCACGTTATCTATCTACAGGCGATGGTCCGGTCTTGGGAAAGCGGATTGAAATTAACGGCATGCGCGCCGATGGGACAGAATTTCCCGTAGAGTTGGCAATTACCCCTATAAAAGGTGAGGACCCTCCCGTTTTTACTGGCTTTTTACGCGATATCACTGAAAGCAAACGCGCTGAGGGAGCTGTAAGCGCGAGCGAAGAGCGTTTCCGCCTGATCGTGGAAGCCGCGCCAAGCGCAATGATTGTAGTTGACCGAGATGGAAAAATAGATCTGGTAAATGCGAAGGCCCAGGAACTATTCGGGTATCGTAAGGAGGAGCTGCTAGGGCGCCCGGTAGAGATGCTGGTGCCAGGACGGTTTCGAAGTGGACATGCAAATTATCGGCGAAGCTTCTTAGCCCAACCAAGCAGTCGTCCAATGGGCGCCGGTCGCGATCTGTTTGGCCTGCACAAGGACGGCCATGAAGTTCCAATTGAAATCGGACTGACACCGTACGAAAGTTCAGAGGTCCAATTCACTCTCGCGCTGATCGTGGACATCACAGAACGCAGGCTGTCTGAGGATATCCTGCACAAGAATGTCACCCGAACTCAAGCGCTTGCAGAACTGTCCCGGGCAGTCGCCGCAGCCCACCTGGACTATCAGGCTGTGCTTGATCTCATCGCCGAGCGCACAACTGAATTGATCGGTGATGCCTGCGCGATTCGCCTGGTCTCGGACGATGAACAATGGCTGGAGACGGTGAGTCTTTACCATCCCGAAGCGAGAAAGTTGGCATTTTTGCGAGAAATGCTGGCGGCGAATCCACTTCGTGCAGACGCAGGGTTGGGCGCCCAGGTCATTCAGAGAGGCCAGCCCGTGCTGATCCCTGTTATCTCCCCGGAGCAACTGAAGTCCATCATCCCCTCAACGGCCTGGCCGATAATGGAGCACGTTAGTATTCACAGTTTATTGATTATTCCCCTTAGAGCGCAAGGCGGCGTGGTTGGGACTCTCACGTTGACGCGCGACCACCCTGATCATCCATACACCTCCGAAGATCAGGCATTCCTGCAAGACTTAGCTGACCGAGCTGCGCTCTCGATTGTCAATGCCCGTTTGTACGCAGCCATGCAAAAGTTGAACAACGAACTTGAACAGCGAGTCGTCGAGCGAACCGCCGCGTTGACACAAGCCAACGGCCTGCTCCATATGATGCTCGATCACATGCCCGACCAAATTTACTTTAAGGATGCCCAGAGCCGCTTTATCAAGAACAGCAGGTCACAGGCTAAGGCGCTGGGCTTGAGCGATCCCGATGAAGCGGTAGGCAAGTCAGACTTCGACTTTTTTCCACACGCACAACAGTCTTTTGATAAAGAACAGGAAATCATACGATCTGGCAAGCCTTTGGTGGATGAAGAAGAGCGAGTCGTTTGGCCAGATGGACAAGAGACCTGGGTCTCGACAACGAAAGTGCCATTGCGTGATCAGGAAGGCAAGATCATCGGTACTTTCGGTATTTCCCGAGATATTACTGATCGAAAGCGAGCTGGAATAGCCCTACAAAAGGCCAAATTGGAAATGGAAGCCGCCAACAAAGAATTGGAGGCATTCAGCTATTCGGTCTCGCACGACCTGCGTGCACCCTTACGCAGTGTTGATGGTTTCAGTCAGGCACTCCTGGAAGATTATGGCGATCTGCTGCCACCTGACGGCCGTAATTTCCTCGAGCGCATACGCAGCTCTGCGCAACGGATGGCAGAATTAATTGATGATCTATTGAACCTCTCCAAGGTAACACGAGCATCGATGAAATTGGTACCTGTAGACCTGAGTCAACTTGCGCAGGGCATCGTCGCAGAACTGCAACGCACCCACCGTGAGCGCAAGGTGAATATCAACATTACGCCGAATCTAAAAGTACGTGGTGACCCGGGCCTTCTGCAGGCTGTTTTGGAAAACCTCCTGAATAACGCCTGGAAATTCACCTCCAAGCGGGAGCAGGCCGAGATCGAATTTGGATCGAAACTTGAAAACGAAGAAACAATTTATTTCATCCGCGATAACGGCGCGGGCTTTGACATGGCTTATGTAGGTAAGTTGTTCGGGGCTTTCCAGCGTCTTCATGCAATGACGGAATACTCGGGGACTGGCATCGGTCTGGCTACCGTCCAACGCATCATCAACAGGCACGGCGGACGCATCTGGGCGGAGGGAGCTGTGGATCAGGGAGCTACCTTCTCTTTCACCCTTCCAGTCTTGACGGGGGTTCAACAAACGACCCCAGCAAGGGAAGAGGATTCCATATACAAACGTGCCAAGGAAATCATTTGAAAGGAAGCATTCTATGACGATCCAATCGACGTTATTGTTCAGTGCACTCCTCGCACTGATTGCCGCGGGCATCTACACTTATACTGGCTGGCGGTTGGGCCAACGCGTCGTTCCATCCTCAGATGCCAGGCTGGCGTGGGTCTCATTTACAGTTTGGTGGTACGGGCTGGCGATCGTTACATTTCTCAGCGGTTTGCAAAATCTCTTCGGTGCGTTAGGTCTCACAGATCTTCCGCTCTTTATCACTGCTACCTATCTGAATATTCAAATCACCTGCATTGCACTCCTGGGGCTTTTATATTACCTGATCTACCTCCACACAGGTAATCGAAATTCTCTAATCCCACTGACAATCTTCTATATCGTCTTCTATATTCTATTGGTTTACTTCATCAACGCGAGTTCTCCTAACGGCATAAGTGTGGAACGCTGGAGCGCAGGTATTGCGTACGATAGTACTCCAGTCGGGACTTTAATAATCCTGTTGATTGTATTCCTTATACTGCCGCCCGTAATTGGTGGATTTGCTTATTTCATGCTCTTTTTCCGTGTGACAGAGGTTACTCAGAAGTATCGCATATTCCTAGTATCCTGGAGTATCATCCTTTGGTTCCTGAGCCCGGTCGTTGCCATGGCAGGAGGTTTATCTCAACAGGACTGGTGGGAATTAGCGAGCCAGCTGATTGGACTTGCCGCTGCCGGTACCATTCTCATAGCTTACTTACCGCCGCGCTGGTTGAAACAGCGTTACGGTATTATTTCGCTTTCCGATGAGAGCCCGGAAGAATAAAGAAGGGAATGTCATCAAATGAAAGGAGTATGGATGGACGAAAAGATGATCCTGTTGGTGGAAGATAACCCGGATGATGAGGCTCTAACCATGCGCGCATTGAAGAAGCACAACATCGGGAATAAGGTTTTCGTCGTGCGTGATGGTGCCGAGGCATTGGACTTTCTGTTTTGCACTGGTGCCTATGCCGACCGCGATTCGAATGATATGCCTCAGGTTACGTTGTTGGATTTGAAATTACCAAAAGTTGATGGCCTGGAGGTGCTTCGCCGCCTGCGAGCCGACAAGCGCACCTGTTTACTTCCCGTTGTGATCCTCACCTCCTCGAATGAGGAACAGGATATGATCCAGGGCTATAAGAATGGTGCCAATTCATATGTGCGCAAACCCGTCGATTTCACTCGATTCCTTGAAGCCGTGCGAGAACTGGGTCTGTATTGGCTGGTACTGAACCAAGCGCCTCCGCGTGAGAAGTGATCCTCCGGTCATGGGAAAACCTTTGCGCGTTCTGATCCTTGAAGACTCTGAAGATGATGCGCTTTTACTATTGCGCGAACTCAAGCAGAGTGGCTATGATGTGGATTTTGAACGCGTAGATAAAGCACCAGAGATGCAGTCCGCACTGGACCAAAAGACATGGGATCTTATTCTAAGCGACTTTAGCATGCCTGAGTTCAATGCCCCCAAGGCCTTAGAACTGCTGAAAGCCAGCGGCCTGGACCTGCCCTTTATCATCATTTCCGGTACGATTGGCGAAGAGACCGCTGTCGCCGCGCTAAAAGCGGGTGCAAGTGACTTTCTTGTAAAGGGAAAATTTTCCAGGTTGGCGCCGGCGATAGAACGCGAATTACGTGAGGCTGAATCGCGTCGCGAGCGCAGGCGGGCTGAAGAACAGTTACGCTATCAAGCCAATCTGCTTTCCAATGTAAACGATGCCATCATGGCTTCAGATGAAAATTATCGGATCACCTATTGGAATCACGCCGCCGAATCTCTTTATGGCTGGAGCGCTGAGGAAGCCCTTGGAAACTTCGGGCCCGATATCACTCAAACAGAATTCCCAGGTTTAGACACCGATGAAATGCTACGACATATTCGTGAGGTTGGGTTATGGCGGGGCGAAGTGATACAGATAAAAAAAGACGGCACGCGTTTCCCCTGTGAAATTTCCTCCTTGTTGCTCCAGGATGAGAAAGGCACAGTGAGAGGCTATGTAAGCATCAATCGCGACATCACCAAACGGAAACATGCAGAGGAACAGGCCCAGCTTCAAATTCAACGTCTCAGATCTCTACGTGCTATTGATGTTGCCATCAGCTCCAGCTTTAACTTGAATCTCACGCTCGATATCCTACTAGATCAAGTCATTACACAGCTCAACGTGGACGCGGCTGCGATCCTGTTGTTCGACGCGACTGCCAGGAGCCTTGAGTATGGGGCCGGTCGCGGCTTTCGTACGCCAGATATCCGTACCGCCAGAGTGAGATTGGGCGAAGGCTATGCGGGGAAGTCCGTCCTCGAACGACGCACAATCCACGTCCCAAATTTGATGGAAAATGTGGAGGAACTCCCGGCCAACTTTGTGTCAATGTTGAAAGAGGAAGGCTTTATTGATTACTACTGCGTTCCACTGATCGTCAAAGGGGAGGTGAAGGGTGCGCTTGAGATCTTTCATCGCAGTATGCTGGAGAGCGATCCCGAATGGCTCGACTTTCTGGAAACCCTCGCAGGACAGGCTGCCATTGCCATCGAGGACTCGACCTTGTTCGAGAACCTGCAGCGCTCGAACCAGGAGTTGTTCCAAGCCTACGA
>DAINRK010000227.1:0-7216 GCA_036741855.1 Anaerolineales bacterium | reverse complement strand
TCGTTCATCTGCAGTTTAAAACGACGCAGGAAAAAAATCGTTATAGGCTGGTCCTCACTATCATTCGCGGAATGCAATCAGGCTTGAACACCGATGGCATCACCTTCAACTTGAGCAACTTCCGCAACACCGACGGTACCATTGTCTACGATTATGAGGTTTTGCAAGGTGGTACTGTGTTGGACAAAGGCACGAACGGTCTGACAATCGTCAAAGACGGTTTGATCGTTTTCGACGGAACAGAAGAAACCCTGCCTGCACGGTAGTCCCCTGCGGTAAAAAATTGTAGGGACACAACAATATTGTGTCCCTACTTGATATTAAGCGCTTTCCCTCACGCTGCGGATGACAGTTCTTAGTTGCGACGGCTTTCCCCTCCCCAAATGGGACTATAGCTCCCGAAGCGAAGCGGAGGCGCGAAGGGTGATGGTTTAGCGAACAGTTCAACTGTCCGCTCTATACCTTACGGTTCCACACTCACCACGGCCCCGATGGCATTCATACGTAATGTCCAAGTACTTCCAATTGAAAATTGCTGGAACTCAGTGACAGAGTTGGGTGAATATGTTTCTTCGCCATCAGATGTTGAAAACACAACTGTCAAATCCTCGGATGGATTCCCAATACGTTGATCGCTGGAAACACTCGGACTATCATAGATCGGCCGCAAATCATTTCCCTCCAGCGGATAAGTTTGAATGGTGGTCCATTCATCCACAGTGTAGGAACAATACTGCTGGGTCTCTGTATGGCATTCCTCCACGACTTCTGAATAGCCATTGCCCTTATCAATTGTTTTTTGTTCGCATACATCATGGCTATCGTCATAGCAGGAAACATTATACGCATCCGACGGTGGACTACCAGCTTCATCGGAATGGCTCACGGCGTGGATCTCCTGAACAGGGACAGAGGTCTGCCAGTGTACATCGACTACAGTCGCTTCTACTGATTTGGATGGTAAAAACAATGCGGCAACTGCAATGCAGCATACAGCCAGGGCTGCGAGGATTCCACCGATCAACAACAAATTCGGCTTTTTCTTCGCGGCAAGCGGGGCGACAGCTGGCATACCTCTTCGCACAGGTGGGATATTTGGTTGAACTTCTGCTTCGGCCAGACGCGGTAGCGGCGATCCACAATTCGAGCAGACGGAGTTACTGTTTGGGTTTTCGGCACCACAATTGTCGCACTTGATAACTTTGGGCAAAGGAGGAGGCGCTTGCATCACGCGTCCTGCTTCGCGTGCTTTACCTTCCGTCAGGTCTCCACCACATTGGGAGCAGGTTTTGGCAGTAGCAGGGTTACGCGTTCCACAAAATGGACAATGGATATCTGCGCCTCCCTGAGCAGCTCTAACCTGTTCTTCATTTGTGACAAGTTTCTGTTCCGATGGGAGCTGGAACTGAACGTTCTCCGGCTGCGGTGCGCCACAGTTTTCACAAGTCTTCGCGCTGCCCTTGTTGCGAGTATCACAATTTGGGCAGATCCATTCGTTTTGAATATAACCAACTGTTCGTCTGCGTCCCATAATTGCTCCTTTAATTCATGGCTTTATCATAAACCAAATAAAATGAAATAAAATTTCAGGTTTATTATCGCGTGGCCTGGAATCCATGCCACTTGCGGATTTCTTCAATGCGCGATGTACAATCGGGTTCTTCATATGGATTTGGATCATTGGCCTCGGACTCGCCTTTGCCTGTCGCCGCGATAAAGACCGCTTCTGCCCCGTGAGCGACGTTCACCGGGTCATAGCCTCCTTCTAGTACAAAGACAATTTTGCCATCGCAAAATTCCTCCGCGATCGTCATCACTTTCTTTGCGAGCATGAGATAACCCGCGGTGGAAAGCCCAAGCATTGCGATGGGGTCATTCCAATGCGCGTCGAATCCCACTGAAATAAATAACATCTGCGGTTTGAATGATTTTACAAAAGGAACAAAAATTTCATCTGCCACCTGCTCATAGACCTGATCCCCTGCCCGCGCCGGCAATGGAACATTGACGATTCTCTTCCTGGTATGAGGCGCATCCTCGATCCAGCCTGTGCCGGGATAAAACCCTGACTGGTACAGATGTGCAGATAAAAACGCAGCGTGCTCATCGTTGAGAAACGCAGCCTGTGTGCCGTTTCCATGATGTGCGTCATAATCGATGACCGCGACGCGCTCCAATCCACTGGCAAGCGCGTAACGAGCGCCAATGGCAATGTTATTGAACAGGCAAAATCCCATCGCGCGTGCTGGCTCTGCGTGGTGCCCGGGCGGGCGCACAATCGCGAACGCATTCTTTGCATCCCCATTCATGACAGCCTGCGTACAAGCAATCACCCCACCAGCGGCGAGAAGCGCGTCATCGAATGAAGATTTTGTCACATAGGTTGGGGCATAATCAATGATTCCCGGCGCTTGTTCACGACAGACCTTTTCAAGCGCGGCGACAAGCCCCGGATCATGGACGTATTCGATTTCTTCATGTGTCGGTGGTTTCGTTTCGATCAATTCTGCATCGAATGAGCTTAATCGCGGTTCCAAAATATCCAGGCGTGCCGGTCGTTCGGGATGATCAGGATAGACATGATTTGGAGAACGAACAAATGAATAGACAGTGCTCATGTTTCAAATTATATACCCCTATCCATCCCGCTTAAACAATTTCAACCATTCATCTACTTCTTTCGACGAAAGCTTAAGGTCTTCGGTTAATTTTGGAGATGAATCTCTTGCTTGTTTCAGCCGTTTTGCAAATGAATCTGATGAAATAACTTCAGCGTGAACAGCGCGAGCTTCGGCTTGAACTTGCCTATCAGACGAAACGACAGTCCAATTTTTCGCAGTCCTTCCCAACTTTTTCAGCCTGTCCCGGATGGCGTTATCGGCAGAGGCTCCCAGCCGCACAAAATGCGCGGTTACGGCACCCAGTTTCCGGTTCCCGGCTTGAGACGCCGGCGCGCCATCAAAATACACTTCAACCTGTTTCCGTTCGATCCTGCAATATTCCTGGAGGATGGTAATTAATTCCATCTCGTCATCGATGGAATCCAATCGCAATCCAAGTTTTGGAATCAGGTTATGTCCGTCAATCAAATAGGCCATGGTTGAATGTGAGTTGATTATATGCTCTCACCGAGAAGCACCGACTTAAATAATGTTCAATTAGAAAAAGCTAATAAAGCACTTTCCTATGCGACTTTATAAGATATATTTCGTACAATGGTATAAATGCACTGTCGTTTTGCTTATTCACCGTGTTATAAATGATTCATACAGAATACAAATGCTGTTTCAGATTCACTTATTTGGAAAGGAGATTAACATGGCTGATAGGAAGAAAATAGTTGTTCCTCCACAAGGAGGTATGATGCGCGATCTCGTCAGGCGACTCAAATTAATCACGCGGCTAATGGGTGATGGACGCGTAAATATTTTCGTCAAAATCCTGCCGCTTGCCTCACTGGCTTACCTCTTTTGGCCCCTCGACGCGATCGCACTACCTATCGTCGGTGCACTGGATGATGCCGCGATCCTCTGGGTCGGTTCCACCCTCTTCGTTGAACTTTGTCCCCGCGACGTGGTCAATGAACATATGCAGGAACTCGCAGCAAGCGAAGGTGGAGAGGTGGTGGACGCGGAAGCCACGGATATTGATAACAAGTGATCGCGTATGAGACGATTGATCCTTTTATTGATGTTACCATTGCTTGCATGTAATGGATCAGATACGCCTCCCTCCTCCACTGAGACAGTTGTTCCCGTTACCCAGACCGCTGTGCCTCCCACGACGATTCCCGACACACCTATTCCAACATCAATCCCTTCTACGGATACACCATCGAGTGTTTCAACATTTCCCGACCCGAACGCCTATTCATGGCAACAGGTCGCATCTGGCCTTGACCGTCCCCTGGATTTGCAGCCGGATGGGTCAGGACGGTTGTATATCGTCGAGAAACTAGGGCATATTCATTTATTCCAGGATGCAGAAGATGGACAAGTCAGCGAGACACCATTTCTAAATATTGAAGACCGTGTAAATGACATCAGCAACGAAATGGGTTTACTCGGCCTGGCATTCCACCCGAATTATGCAGAAAATGGATTCTTCTACGTCAACTATACGGGGAGCGGAGGGAACACGTTCATCTCACGTTTCCACGCAGAAGGTGACACGGTAGACCCAAACAGCGAAGTGATTTTGCTTACAGTAGACCAGCCTTTCCCGAATCATAACGGAGGTGTAGTAACGTTCGGTCCGGATGGATATTTGTATCTTGGACTTGGAGATGGAGGCGCAGCGGGCGACCCATTCGGTAATGGGCAGTCGTTGGATACTTTGCTTGGAAAGATTCTACGAATCGACGTTGATTCGGCAGAACCCTATGCCATCCCACCAGATAACCCATTTGGAGATGAGATCTGGGCGTACGGGTTGCGCAATCCCTGGCGTATCTCATTTGATCGAAACACAGACGATTTATATATCGGCGATGTGGGCCAGGGTGAATGGGAGGAAATTGATTTTCTTCCAGCGGGCGCTCCCGGCGGGGCAAACTTTGGCTGGGATCTGCGTGAAGGTGCGCATGACTATGAAGGCGGCGGTTCGGCTGATTTGATCGAGCCTATTGCGGAATATAGTCACCAGGAGGGAGGCTGCTCTGTTACAGGCGGATACGTTTACCGAGGCTCGATGCCCGAATGGAATGGCATTTATCTCTACGGAGATTATTGTACAGGACTCATCTGGGGGCTGATACGTTCAGGCGATAGCTGGCAGAAGCAATTGTTGTTTCAAGTGAATCAGAGAATCACATCCTTTGGTCAGGATGAATCCGGAGAGATCTATCTCATTGGCGACGGTGGAGAGATCCTGCGACTCACACGGAATTAAAATATTCCGGCACCCGATTATTGATAATTGATTTTATGTAGTTTATGCTCCCGCAGGGTCTGAGACCCTGCGGGAGCACCTTGCAAAATACGGTGATCACACAGCGCACCTATCAGACCACCTTCGAGGCGCAGTGTGTAAATGAACAGATCAGTAAAACAACAAGACCTCCGATTCTTCATCGGAGGTCTTGTTTACGTGTCTACGCTACTTACTGAGCATATGCATTCAAAAACTCATCCCAGCCTGTTGTCAGGGCCAAATCTACTGTGCTTCGATAATAGTTGTAGTCCGTATCCTTCTCTGTTGCCTTGGAGATGTGATAAATCGTGATGCCATGAACATCTGCATAGGCATTAACGTGACGCTCATAGAGCACCACTGTGCTAAAGGCGCTCATCACGGCCTGGCTCTTTGCCCTGACATTCGCGTCACTGACATTTCGATTTAGTTCAAAGGCCATATCGTACAGGTCTTTGTCCATGGGCGCCTGCCAGAACGAACGCGTCGCACCAAAAGCGCGGTTGTATTTGGAGCGATTCGCAGCCAGACCAGCATTTAATGCTATTGACAGTTGATCCACCGCAGTAAGGAGCGTATTCAGGCGACTATCCACTGCAACTGCTGACCAGGTCTTGTCATTGCTGGCACTCTGACTGGTGGCTATCGCGACCTGATCGGCAGTCATGCTCGGGTTGGCAGCTAATTTTTCCAGAACCAGATCATATTCAATGCCATCCCAGCCGACGTATTCCTGCGAACTGCTCAGGGCGGTGGCGTGCCCCTGCCAGAGTTTCATAATCTCAAGAGACGCCATGTTACAACCATCGTACCCAACCACATCAATGAAACCAAGCGAAGGAATCGCTGCTTTGGTTTCATGATAATCAAGCGTATCTGCATTCGTATCATCTTCCATCACCCAACCTGGATGCCAGTTCCAGCCATGACCCCAGAAGTACAAGGCGTAATGGTCAGCCGGATAGTTGGTTTTTGTCCACGTGACAAAATCAATTAAGGTTTGTGGATTACCAAAATTACGTTCACCCCAATCAGCGACCGCGCTTGCAGAATCAGCGAGCATGTTCTTCGTGACATGATACAGTTTGGTTGATTGCCAGTCACCGCGACTGGTGTCGTAGCCGGGACCCCGGTCTGCCAGCGCGACCACCTGTACATTTGCACTTGAACCCGTGGGCGCGAGTTCCAATTCCAGGTCCTTCACAACATAATCTTCGAGATTGTTATCCCCTGAGATGTAAACCATCACCGTCCATTTTGCGCGCGGGGCTGGCGGCGCGGCAAGGGCACTGCCTGTCGTCGATAAGATCAAACCAAGCAGTACCATCAGCGAGATAAACGAACGGATTGGTCCATGCATTGCGCCTCCATAAATTGGTGAGTCTGGTTGATACGAACGATTCAAATCCGACAATATAATCTTACACGATAAACTTCAAAAAAGCATAGCATTTTGTTACGCCAAATTCAAGAACAGCTTACTTTTTCTTTCTCCTTTCCTTTCTACCCTTCATGATCAACGATTCAATCCAGGCCACGAATGGCTCAGGTGGCGGATATATTTGTAAATCGAACTCGTCGAGTCCGCGTGCGCGCAATATATGATTCGCAGCTTCCATACCCGTAACACACGCACGCTCCAAAAAGAATGCGGGTGTTTCATGTCGCACCCAATCGCCGGCACAAAATAAATTTTCCCAGGGTGTTTCGATTCCCAGATGTGTGCCGCGCGCTCCTAATGCGGGCAACGTATGTGTCGGCGCGTTGCGCTGAAGATGTGGCTTGATAAGATGCCCTTTCAGCTCGGGGAAGGCACGATAAAAATCAGTGACAACGCTCGTCAACAAAATCGCATCCTTGCGTTTCAACACCTCTGCCGGACCATATACATGCACTTCGATACATGAACCACCTGTTTCATCATGCCATTCGCGATATGGTTCATAAATCTTATCGAGCCAGAAAAAATTATGCATAATGAAGTCACCGCTGAAGATTCCCGCCTCAGGATGTTTACGCGGTGATTTATCAAACCAAAAACGGATCACTGCGTGTGGGAGTCCGTGTGGGAAGAAGAATTTAGAAGACGGGAAACTGTTCTTGATGATTGATTCAGCCGCAGGTGAGTCTGACGCGAGGATAATGAACGGCGCGTTCGCGGACTCTGTGAGTCCGTCCCGCTGGATGTGTGCGATCCAATCCGCATCTCGTTCGACGCGCATCACACGAGACTTGACGCTGATCTCTCCTCCGAGTTGCTTAACCATCGCTGAAAGCTTGTCGCAGACTTCGCCGCCTCCATTTG
>DAINRK010000226.1:0-7257 GCA_036741855.1 Anaerolineales bacterium | reverse complement strand
GATACGCATCGTATTGTCATTCCCACCTCTCGGGTGAAATCCACCGCCAGGGACGAAGGCCACTTTTCTTTCGACAGCACGCTTGAGGATCTCAGCCGCATCCATACCTTCAGGCAAAATACCCCACAGGAACATTCCTCCCATTGGTTTGCGCCAGGTCACTTCATGGGGGAACAATTCATCCATCATTTCCAGCATGACATCGCGGCGTTCTTTATAAACCGAGCAAATCACCTTGGCATGTTCATCAAGAAATCCGCCTTTGGCTACCTCGTAGGCAACATACTGACTGAACGAGGATGAATGCAGATCAGCGGCTTGTTTGATCATCACGAGTTTGCGAATTACCTCTGGCGGCGCGATAACCCATGCCAGCCGCAGTCCCGGTGCGAGCAGCTTGGAGAAGGTACTCAGGTAAATCACATTGCCGGTGTAGTGTGTTCCGTTACCGTTACAGCCTCGATACGCACTATCCAGCGCGACGACTGATGGGATGTGCTCACCCTCATAGCGCAATTGACCATACGGATCGTCTTCAATGATCGGTACGCCGTATTTGTCAGCAAGGTCGATTAGTTGCCTGCGGCGTTCGAGGCTGAGAGTCGAGCCGCTCGGATTCTGGAAGTTTGGAAGGATGTAAATGAATTTCGGTCCAATGCGAAGCGCCTCTTCCAGTTCATCCACAATCATGCCATCTTCGTCTGTACGGACAGGGATATATTGCGCGCCATAAGAATTCCATGCCTGCAATGCGCCAAGATAGGTGGGCGATTCAGTCACAATATAATCGCCGCGATTGATAAATAGTCGTCCAATAAAGTCTAATGCCTGCTGCGAACCGGATGTGATCAAAATGTTCTCAGCCGTAACTTCCACACTATAACGTGCTGTATGCCGAGCGATCATTTCCCTAAGTGGGAGGAAGCCTTCACTCGCGCTATATTGCAAAGCCTGCGGACCATAATGATCCAAAACGTAGTTGCATGCTTCGCGGAACTCCTGTACCGGAAAAACCTCAGGGGCAGGCAGTCCGCCCGCGAAGGAGATAATATCGGGCTGTTCAGTTAGTTTAAGTAGCTCGCGTATCACCGAACTACCAGATTTTTGTGAGCGATGGGCGTAACGATACTCCCAGGGTGTCTGCATTTTTACTCCTTGTAATGAATATGGTTAATGGCGTTGGACGCCTATATAGTCTTTATATCATGACGACAAAAAAGCCTGACAGGTACATCTATACCTATCAGGCTTGATAACTTCCTGACATAAATATGTCACAAAGGATGATCATCAAAATTTGTATCATCGCATTCCCTATCTTACCCAATTTTTTATCTATATGCAAACTGTGCAATACGGGTATTCCCTATCTATTAAAAATCTGTAATGTTCTTTAGTAAAATCAGCCTGGAAATGACATCACACAAAATCCTGATCATCGAAGATGACCCTGGCATCGGTCAAAGCCTGCTGGATGGATTGAAGCATCATGGTTTTGAAGTAGCTTTGTGCACCACCGGCACCAGCGGTGTGGACTTTACAAAGCGGAACATGCCGCACCTCGTCATCCTGGATGTGCGCCTTCCGGACGGTTCAGGATTCGACTTCTGCCGACAAATGAGACAAATGGGATTACACCAACCCATCGTTGTTTTAACAGCACAACATGAGGAAACAGACAAAGTCCTTGGGTTGGAGATGGGTGCAGATGATTATGTCACGAAGCCGTTCAGCCTGCGCGAATTGGTCTCACGAATCCGCTCCCAACTGCGAAGAGCCTATGGAGATTACGCCTCAACGGAATCCTCTGTTCTACTCGTGGCGGATCTGGCGCTGGACCAGGTGACTGGTCAATTGCGACGTGGCGATCAACCTATCAACCTTACTCCCATCGAATTCCGTTTATTGACTCATCTCGCACGTCATCGCGGACAGGCTTTGAGTCGCGCCCAGATCGTTGAAGCTGTGTGGGGATACGCGCCCGACCTCGAAAGCGAAAAAACTGTCAACGTCCATGTCCGGCGCTTGCGTGAAAAGATCGAACTCAAACCCGAAGAGCCAGCTATCATACTAACTGTCCCTGGCATTGGCTACCGTTTGGTCGGTTAGCTCCCTCCCCCAATTTCGAAGAAATTGGGGGAGGTGCCCGAAGGGCGGAGGGGGTGATTACAAAATCTTAATCACCTCACAATTCAATTGAAATCTGAATGAAATAGACTTACAGACAAGATAGAACCCTTGTCTGTATTTTTCTTTGGAGTTTCGCCGTGAATAAAACCGTTGTGATTTTTTTTGTATTAGTTGCAATATTGGTTGTTGGTGTTTCAGGATATTTTGGCTTTGCAACAACACAGGAGCCTGAACCTACACCAACACCCCAGACAGTTTCTGTGGCAATCTGTGACGTGGAACAAACAGTCACGGCACCAGGGAATCTGGTCAACGTAAATGAAGCGGATGTGACCATGCCAGCCACAGGAAAATTATCTGCTGTCAATGTACGCGTCGGGGATACGGTGCGGGCAGGGCAAACGCTTGCTGAACTGGATTCCTTGACTACCTCCCAGGCGCAATTGGACTTGATCGAAGCGCAGGAGGCCTTGGAAAAACTCCAGAAACAAAGGACCGCACTGGATTATCCACGTGCGACCGATGATTTTCTCAAGGATCTAAGGAAGAGAGTCAAAGCTGCCAAAGACACCATCGACTCATTGAATGATTCCTACAAAAACACAGATGACCCGATGATGCGATCGCAGTTATTGGCTGCTATTACGAATGCCAAGAGCGAGTTGAAGACTCTCGAATCAAATTTGAACTGGTACGTCAGCAAGCCCACTGAGAATGATATTGTGCAGGCCGATTCTGAACTCGCGCTTGCTCAGGCAAAATATGATGTGGCCAAGGCCGTGCTGGAAAGCCTGGAGATCAAGGCCCCCTTTGACGGCATTGTGTTTGAAGCTTCTGCACAGGCCGGGCAAACTTACCAGGCTGAAACTGCATTGTTCAAAATTGGGGATCCCAAGGCGCTTGAAGTAAAAGCGAACATTACCGAAGAGGATTACCCGATTGTTTCTGTAGGTCAGGCCGTGGAAGTGTTCTTCGATGCGCGCGCCGATGTCACAGTGAAGGGTAAGGTAGATCGAATTATCCCGAAACGAATCGAAGGAGACCGCCCGCTCTACAATATTTACATTTCGCTGAATAATGTCCCCGATGGGCTTGCAGATGGAATGACATCCGATACGGCGATTACGATCGCAAAGCGCGAGAATGTTTTATGCCTGCCGCGTGCAGCTGTGCGCGCTTCGAGTGCCAGCACGACCACGGTAAAAGTTTGGGATGGTGTGCAAGAGGTGACGAAAGAAATCAAAGTGGGTTTGCGCGGTGACACATATGTTGAGATCATTTCAGGCTTGAGCGAAGGCGAGCAGGTGGTCACGCGATGAGTGATGCGACAAAGGAAGCAGTCATTCGCACGCAAAGCCTCACGCGTTCCTATTCGATGGGTGCTAGTCTTATTACCGCGTTGCGCGAAGCAGATTTGAGCATCCATGCCGGAGCGTTTATTGCATTGATGGGCGCGTCGGGGAGTGGAAAATCCACACTGTTGAACTTACTCGGATTGCTGGATCGCGCCACCTCGGGCGAATATTGGCTGGAAGGGCGACCTGTATCATCGCTGCGCCGCGATGAACTGGCGGACCTGCGCGGGCGGCGCATCGGATTTATTTTCCAAAACTTCAACCTTTTGCCAAGATTATCTGCATGGGAGAACGTCGCTCTGCCACTTGCTTATCGCAAAGGACAGTTCGGGGTTCAGGATCAGCTTACTCGTGCGCGTGAAGTGTTGTCCCGCGTCCAATTGGATCATCGGCTTGATCACCAACCGACAGAACTTTCCGGTGGTGAACGTCAGCGTGTGGCAATCGCGCGGGCATTGATCACCCAGCCTGCAGTCATCCTTGCGGATGAGCCGACGGGCAATCTCGATAGCAAAACGGGCGTGGAGATCATGCATTTGCTGAAAAAGTTGAATGACGAAGGTCGGACGATTATCGTCGTGACGCATGATATGAATGTCGCTCAGTATGCGAATCAAATTTATCACATGAGCGATGGTGTGTTGACGGAAGGCGAGTCCTCGCATGTCACTCATTGATCTGTTACGAACCGCATTCCGAAGTGTCTCTGCAAACAAATTACGAGCGGCGCTTACGATGCTGGGCGTGGTGATCGGTGTTGCGTCTGTTATTGCGATGCTCGCGCTTGGCAACGGCGCGCGTGCCGCAGTAGATGCCACATTTCAATCGCTGGGTGCGAATCAGATTCAAATTGGTCAGCGTTTCGCGATGGAAGAAGGTGAATTCCAACCTATCGGAAAAACGTTGACCTTTGCAGAGGGTCTTGACATGCTTTCGACCATCCCATTGGTGGAGCGCGTGGAAATGTCTGTTTCGAAAACAGTTAAAGCGCGCTTCGGAAAAAATACGGTGGAGATCAATGTCATTGGAACGACCGCGGATGCTTTGGAAGGGATCGCTTCAAGCGGGGATGTACAACCTGTAGGATGGCCGGCAGGCACCCCTCTCTCAGTCGAAGATTTTATCGGCGAAGGACGCCTTTTCTCCACCGACGAAGTATACGCGGGTGCGCCTGTCTGTGTGCTGGGTTATCAAACTGCCCTCGATTTGTTTTCAGGCGATAACCCCATCGGAGAAACGATTTGGGTTGAACGCACTCGTTGTACGGTCCTGGGTGTCGTCACTGAACTGGAAAGCACCGACGTGCAGGAACGTTATCGCTCCGACCCCAACGAAGGCTTGTTGATGCCGATCAGTACGGTCATTCAAACTCTGTATGAAGATGAGCCATCCGTCTATATGGTTGTACACGTCACAGATGCCAGCCGCATTGACGAAGCGAAAGAACAAATCACAAATTATTTGCGTGAGCGTCACCAGATCGAGCAGGATGCCGAAGGGAATTATCAAGATGATTTCGACATGCTCACGCGCAACGACATCCTGGGTCAACAACAGGAAGCCGCGCGGACGTTTTCTCTCTTACTGGCAGCGATGGCTGTTGTTTCATTGTTGGTCGGCGGCATCGGCATTATGAACGTGATGTTGGTCAGTGTCACCGAACGGACGCGGGAAATAGGTGTGCGTCTCGCGGTCGGCGCAAGGCAAAGAGACATTGTGAGTCAGTTCCTGCTGGAATCCATCCTCATCAGTGCGAGCGGCGGACTTGTCGGAATCGTATCCGGCATTCTTGCCATCCCACTCGCGGCGGCTTTGAACCAGGGCGTGGCGTTGCTCCTTCCCGGCAGTATTCCGCTGGCATTTGGTGTGTCAGTACTGATAGGGATCGTATTTGGGTTATATCCCGCCATCCGCGCCTCGCGCCTCGATCCGATTGAAGCATTGAGGTATGAGTGAGGATTCGGTGGTTTCGATACGGACGAGAAAGGCGCTCGTCCTACTCAACCAGCGGAGCGCTTAGAAAATGGAAGTAACGATGCAGAACAAAAAGCTCTACATAGGTCTTGGAATTGCCATCTTCCTGATCGGAAGCGCGGCATTCATCGCTGGAAAATGGATCAATGGCGGATCCTCACGAGAAGATCAGGCGTCGCACGTCACCCCAGCGCCAGAAATTCCAACAACGACACCGGAGCTATCCGGATTGCTTGTCGAGAGGAAAGATAATACAGTTATTCTCCAGACCGTTTCTTTTGACCCGGGTTCAGGATGGAGGCTTGGAGAATCGAATGCACCCATGGATTCAAGTAGCGGTCCCAGGGTTGAAGTCATCGTCACAGGTGAAACAATTATTTACCGCGACAATTTTGAATTCGGGCAATATTCCATCCAGCAAACGGTGGAAGAAACTACACTTGATTATCTGGATTCACCAATGTTGATCACTGTTTGGGGACGGAAAAACGGAGAGAGAGTTATTGCCGAGCTTCTCCTCGCGCAACATTTGAAGTAAGGTACAAAATGCAAAACAAAAAACTTTACATCAGTTTTGGGCTTGTGATCCTCCTCATTGGCATTGCTGCATTTGTGGGCGGGAGAATGCTCAACGGCACAGTTGGAACTGTCGGGCTCGGTGGACCGAATGGCGGGCAAGTGTCCATATCCCTGAATGAGATCACTCCGGCGCCCGAACTTCCTGCCACACGGGCTGACGTCACCGGCCAGTTTGTGGAGAGGAAAGATAATACGATCGTTGTACAAGCTGTCTCTTTTGCAGTGGGCGTTGGAGGGGTATCAGGAGAAGCGCCTATGGATGAAAACAGTGGCATCAGACTTGAAATTGTGGTCACAAGTGCAACCAGGATTTACAAAGATGTCACTGAGTTTCCTGCTCCGGTCAATGGTGAAGTTCACAACGTACAGCAGGCCGCAGAAGAAGGCACTCTCGACGATCTCAATACTGAATGTTTTCTTTCCGTTTGGGGTCGCCGAAGTGGCGACAGGGTCATTGCTGATGTTCTCTTTTATATGAATCCTCAGTTAATGAAAAAATAAATCATGCAAAACAAAAAATTGATTATTACTCTAGGCATGCTCGTTATGTTCATCGGCGCGGCGGCATTCTTCGCTGGAAGAATGTTCAACACGGGAGTCGGTCCTATTGATGAAGATAGATCGTTGCTAAGCAATCAGAGCTTCACATTTTCATCATCGAATAACATTATCTCTGCGCCCGAACTTCCAACAGCACGGCCGGAGGTCAGTGGGCTGTATGTCGAAATGAAGGACAACACCATGGTCGTTCAGATTGTTTCTCTTGATGGAGGTATTGGAGGCATCGTTGGTGATTCATCTGTGGATATAAATAGTGCGCCTCAGGTTGATGTGATCTTAACCGGCAAGACGATTATTTATCGTGACATAACCCCAGCAAATGAAATTTCAGCAGGCAACAGCGCTACCGTTAATCAAACGGTGGAAGAATCCACACTTGATCACTTAAGTCCCCCAGCCATGATTTCCGTCTGGGGAAACCAAAGTGGAGACAGGATCGTCGCCAGCATCCTTTTATATAGCAACTCGCTGGCGATCCGAAAACCATAAATTGCAACAGCAGCTTGAGCAAGTTGCAACAAAATTATTACATGGAGAAAATATGCAAAATAAAAAACTGTTCGTGATACTCGGTATTCTCGTTATAGTAATAGGTGCCGCGGCGTTCATCGGGGGTAGGTTGTTAAATGGCAGAGTTGGTCCACGGGGGTTGGGTATG
>DAINRK010000225.1:0-7257 GCA_036741855.1 Anaerolineales bacterium | reverse complement strand
CCTGGATGGACATGATGGCTTGCAGAAAAATAACCGCCTTGCGTTTGTCCCAATGTTCAACGAAAACGCCTGCAGGCAGTGCAAAGAGCAAGGTGGGCAATGTTGTTGAGAACCCGATCAATCCAAGATCCAGGGGGCGTCCTGTGAGCCGATAGGCAAGGTAAGGCAAGGCAGTGGCTTGCATCCATGTGCCGATGACAGAGATTAGTTGACCGAATAGGAACAGGATGAAATCACGCGAAGCCAGCGCCGGCAGCCGTTGATTTAATAATGATTGGGTTTTATGTGCCAAAGCTGGATTATTTTGCCGGGACAACCAGTTCAGGAATATCGTTTACCGGTTTATTGACCAGCGGGGTGACTGGGTATGCGTCCATGGCGTCAGCGGGGAAAGGCTTGAGCAACGGCATCAACTGATCAGGAGTCTGAGCCGAAGGGTCCAGCCATTTGTCATAATCGCGTGGATGCAAAATGACTGGCATCCGGTTATGAAGGAGGGACATAAGCTCGTTCGGTTCGGTTGTGATAATGGTGGTGGATTTGATCTGTGAACCTTCCGGGCTGTTCCATGAATCCCATAAACCGGCAAAGGCAAACGGTTTGCGGTCTTTCATATGAATGAAGAATGGAGTTTTGGATTTCTTGCCATCGACTGTTTTCCACTCATAAAAGCCGTCAGCAAGGATAAGGCATCGTTTATATTTAAGACTGCCGCGAAAGGCAGGCTTTTCCGGTAATGTTTCGGCACGCGCATTGATAAGACGATTGCCAATGTTTGGGTCTTTTGCCCACATGGGAATGAGACCCCATACGAAAAAGTCTGCTGTAAACTTATCATCGTTTGGGATGGCCAGGATGGGTTGTGTAGGGGCAATATTAAATCGTGGGGCAAACTTGTCCGGGAAAGTGAAATTATTGAAGGGTTCCTGCTGCTCTGCAGGATTAGCGGTCAATGTAAATCGTCCACACATGGTTACTCCTCATTTTTGCTGAACGGACAGCGTGAAATATTATCTTACTCCTCTATGCTCTGATTCTACCTAATTTCCAATTGTACATCTCAAGTCATTTATTCAGCTTTCTAAAATCACCATCTCGCATAGTGATGCCAATTGTATCGAGGTGTTCTAACAAAGCCTGTGCATATTTGCGGCTCGTGCTGAACAGGTCGCGCGCTTCCGCTAATGTGATCTTTCCATTTTGGAATAACGCATTTCGTAGGTTCGTTACCATTTGATCATAATCCTGCCTTCGGAAAATAACATCCGGTGAAACAACGATCAACTCATCTAATTCAACAAGCGCGTTCAAGATTTCATCTCCAAGTTCAGCCCGAACATCCTTGAAGCTCGGCGGACTAAAAGGACTTTGTTCAAATTTTCGATTCAATGCCTGGATTTTTGTCTGCTGATTGCTATCGAACGTTATCTCATGTTCACGCTTGGCCAGAAATGCGGAATGCTCGGCGACGAAGCCATCGTTGATCATTTTTTTTAGCGCTGCATTGAAGACGCGTGGCGTTAATTTGAGTCTGCTTTTTAGTTCTTCGCGCGGGATCCCACGTCGCAACGAATAGACTTTATGGTAAGACTCGATCATCTGTAAACCTTTAGCAAATAAGGAATTCCAATGTGGGGCAGCTATTACTAACAGGTCGCTATTAATCCTGGGCACTCCTTCTTCCAAGACAATTAACCGTCCAGTGCTCAGTAGTTCATGCAGGGCAGATTCAGCAGTGGCGGTTTCGAGTCTTGACTGCGCAATAACATCCTTGATAGGCGACGCATTGAGCGCCAGCGCAGCTTCAAACAGCACGTCTGTTGGTGTGCCTTGTGCCAAGGATTGGAGTGACATAAGTACATTTTCATCGAAACGTTTATATCTGCCTTTTGGTTGATGATCAACGATCATTCCGCCGCCCAGAGTTTCTCCCGGAGATGGCCGTCGAAGAATATAGCGATCCCCGCGTACAGTAACAACAGGTTCACGCAATTCGAGTTGAATCCAGGCTTCTCCAGCAGGATGTAGTTCTTCAATACCAAGTAGTCGCACTGTGGCCACTGTTTCGCTCGCACCGGCAAAGAATTTAACTTCATCGCCATGCTTAAGAGCTGAGGAGGCATCCTTCAATAATCGAAATCCCGCGTCTATCCTTCGGGTGGGCTGATATTGATTTGGATGTGTTACAACATCACCTCGCTGAATTTGCTCGGTTGAGACTCCTGAAATATTCACGGCAGTACGCGAGCCCGGCACTGCTCGTTCTTCCTTCTTATTATGGCTTTGCAAGCCTCGAATGCGCCCCTTCAGGCCACTCGGCAAGATCTCCACATCATCTCCAACTGCCAAATGACCATCGCTTAGCGTCCCAGTGATAACTGTACCAAACCCACTCATAGTAAAGACGCGGTCTATAGGCAACCGCGGACGGTTTAGATCCAGGCGGGCAGGTTTTTCCTCAAGGAGAGATTGGAGATTGGAGACCAGAGAATCGAGTCCTGTTTTGGTTTTAGCAGAGACGCGTACAATAGGCGCGTCCTTTATAACTGTATTAGCCACAGCAGAACGAATGTCGGTTTCAACAAGATCAAGCCAGGCTGAGTCAGAAGCGAGGTCAGTCTTTGTCAGAACGATCAGTCCAGCCGGAATCTGCAACAGATCCAATATCGCGAGATGTTCTTTGGTCTGCGGCATGATGCCCTCATCAGCGGCGATGACCAAGAGAGCCGCGTCTATCCCACCGATGCCAGATAACATGTTTTCGATGAAGTCGCGATGTCCAGGCACATCCACAATACCGACCTCTTCCCCGTTGGGGAGGGTCATCCAGCCAAATCCAAGGTCAATGGTCATCTCTCGGAGCTGCTCCTCCTTGAGGCGATCAGGATGTTTCCCTGTAAGCGCGGCGATGAGTGTGGATTTACCGTGATCTACATGGCCTGCTGTGCCGATTACTTTCATTTCCATCTCGGTTTAACAACCGTCCCCTAACGGGGATAATAAAGACACGGAAAAACTGAGAAAAAATCTCCGTACAATCCGTGTCTCAGTAGTCTCAAGTGAATGTTATTTTTTCGCTTTTTTTGCTGTCTTACCGTGACCCATAATGCGTTCATAGGCAGAGAGCCATTCATGAGCGACATTCATCAATTCCTGAAGCTGACCTTCAGTGGCATCTGTCGTTTGATGCAACTGGTCTTGCATGATTTGCGTTGATTCGTCCAACGCTCTTATACGTTCCTCCAATTTTTGCACGGCCCGGCGAACATCTTTAGAACCCTCATCTTGTGAAAGAGTATAGCCTGTCCAACGCTTTTGGTCATCGGCCTTAAATGTGACCCATTCCTGCCGCAAGCGTTCCTCTGCGAGTCTTTGCATTTCAGTTACTTCATTAATGCGCCGCTCAAGCTTGACGTTAAGTTCGGTGTACATATCCTGAGCCCGCTTGGCATTTCGCATCATCTCTTCCAACGCCTGGATTTGTGTCTCTACAGTTTGCGTCTGTTGTTTAACAGAATCAAACTTTTCCTTCCATTCCTTGATGGAACGTTCCCTATCCATGTGAAGGATGGATTGTTGATCGATAAAGGCAATCTGTGCAGCCTTACGTTCCGCCTCAGAAGCCATTAATTCCTTGATGCGCGCATCCATGTTTTTCCAGCCGTCTGCGTTTAGATCTGCTTTGGCGCGCGCTTCATCGATACGCACACGTACAGCCGTTAGTTCACCTTGCAGGTCAGACACTCGCTTGGCTTCCTGTTTTCGACTTTCCTCAAAAACTTTCTGGTTGAGCGTTGCTTCATGGGCGAAGCGTACTGCTTCATCGATGGGCGGTCTCAGCTCCTTAATCTCTTTTTGCAAGCGGGTTTCCTCGATTATGCGGGCCTTGATATCACGCTTAATTGGGGGAAATTCACTTTCAAGCGTTTTTCTCAGATCACTGAGAGCTTTTATTAATGGCTCGAGATCTTGTTGGTGCCGTTTGGCAACTTCATTTTCCTGTTTTTGATGACGCTTCTCGATGTCATCGAGCGCTTTATTCATATCTTCGCGTTGCTTGGCGAAAATGGCGTCGAATTGGTCAAGGCGCGAGGCAGTACTGGCAACGTCAGCGATGCGTTTATCCAGTGGCTTAATCTGTTTAGCAACGACTTCAATATTGCTATCCGCTGCCGCTATACGTTCTTCAAGGGTAAGGAGCGATGTCCTTGTCTTTCGGTGTTCTTCGTCCAGCCATTCAAGGCGCTTGACGAGTTGTTCAAATTCCATAGCTTCCTCCGGAAGGTGACTTGCAGCGGATTATACCTCTGTGCCCTTTTAGCGACCTAAATGCTCAAACATAGCGGGCAATTCGGATAAGAAGTATTGTACCGTTTGAGGAAACAACCCAAGGACGAAAAGCCCGATCAACCCCAGCGCTAACATGGTCATTTGTGTCAGGCTCTCGCGTCGCTCCCATGTTGCATATTCTTCAGCCATGCTGATGACCGCCAGGGAACGAAACGCGCTGGTCAGCAAACCCAAAATGCCGATTCCCAACCATACAGAAGCCCCTAGTGAGACTCGAGAAAGCCCTTCCCATAATGCAAGCCTGGCCGGGAAACCGGCCAGCAAGGGAAACCCGCTTGTCGAAAGTGTGGCGATAACCATTCCAATCCCCGCGAAGGGTGTAATGCGCAGAAGTCCGCGTGTATCCCTGAATCTCATGGTTTCAACTTGATCCTTGATCACTGTCAACGAAAGGGCCCAAACGGCCTGTCCAAGGGCGCGAGCGGGGATAAGTAAAAATAAAATGGGTATGCCCAGTTTTGGGTCAAGGCTGAGCGCAAGGATCGAGAATCCTGTCTCTGCGATAACACCGTATGCCATAATCCGCCCAAGATGACGTTGAAACCCAGCAAACAGTCCGCCAGTAACAACCATCAATAAACCTGTAAATCGGAGAGCGATAATTAATTCCGATGAAGAACGTAGCCATGAATAACGATCGAGAAACCCAGCGCCGAAGATGATCGTGATGGTTGGGAGAATCCATAATAGAAAACCTGCTGTATATGGCGAGGTCTCTTCCAGCAATAGGGGCACCCAATTGTATAGAGGGAAGATGGCAAGCAGGAATGCGAATCCCAGCCCAAGCATTGACGAAGATTGAGCCGCGAGTGCAAGGTCACCAGGGCTTGCTTCTACACCAGCGAGCAGCCAGCCAGTCAACAAAATAAATGGCATGCCAAGCGTTTGATAAATCAGAAAGCGTACAATGCCTCTGCCGGGTGGCGAATATATGCTTGTTAAAAGCGGTATGGCAAGAAGTATTGCCATTTCAATAAAGAGAGCAGCGAACAAAAATGGCTCCACAGCAAGGGACGCAACCATCAGTCCTACAATAATCAATCCTATGGGTACAATACGCGTTGCAGTATTCGCTGCCTCGGCACCGAAGAACCATAGAGCCGTCGCGCCATAGATCAATGCGAGCAAAGATCCCTCGGCAGGCAAGATATCCAGGGTGCGTCCCAACACAGTTAAAGATGAATCGATTTTGAGTGAGAACGTCCCCACCAACATTGCTTCTTTGATCGGTACAAATTGGGCAATCAGTGCTAAGGATGTTGCAAAGACACCACCAAGAAGGCTCAACGCGCGCTGGTTATTAATGAACAATAGCAATAAGCCGAAGAATATTGGAATGAGTATCCAGATTGTCGGCGCATTCATGCGGACTCGGCCTCTGACGAAGCGGAAGCAATTAATAAATAGGAACCAGCAAGCGCAAGCCCCAAATTGATAATGGCAAGCAATGCAGCAACAAGAACTGATCCCTCTACTGCTGAGTAGATGATTTCAAACCCTGAAAGAACGGTCATCAAACCGATCGTTACGCGGAGAATAGACACAGTAATGCCCAAATGAAGCAACCCCATACCGATTAAGAGCAAACTTCCACTGGTAACTGCAAATCCAGCATCTGCCATGATTGTGGATACGCCTGGAGTGACAGCTGAAACAATCAATCCAACCATTCCCGCTGCGAACAGATGAAAGAGTCTGCTCCGCGGCCAAATACTTTCTTCGTCAAATCCTTGCGTAGTTAACCCTGAGCGTGTCATGCCCAGGATTGCAGCAGCCATCCAGCCCGCAACCACCTTTACGGTAGCCATGCCTAACGGCCAGTGTTGAAGGACAAGCATAAACATGCCGAGATATTGAAGGGCAAGAAAGATGATGATTAAGCGCCAGTCTCGAACAAGCAATGACCCCACGGATGTGACGAGGATCATCAGAACAGCGATCCACGCGAAGGTCACAGTCATGACTCAGGGAGTCCCTTGTGCGAAGAATGAAATGAAGAGGGCAAGGAATAGCAGAGTCCACATGATTCCGCTTTCTCCCTCGAGTACATTAGTGAATACATTGCTTAATCGTCCCAGTTGATGGTAAATACCCCAAAGTGTCTGATAGCTTCGGTCAAGCCAGGATGCATTTGCCGGGCGAACCCAGTGAGCGCGAACAGGATTCAAGATGCGTAAACGCGGAGTAAGCCAGAGCAAGCCAATTGCCAGCACGGTGGTGATGATGCTCATGATCCAATTACCAAATTGCTGGATGCCATCCCATCCAAATAGACCGAGCACGATGATCATCATCAAAATCAAAAATATGCCGATGGGATATACATTCTTCGCCCAAATGGGCTGATCTTCATTGCTCGGGCGCGTTCCCGATCTTTGGCTATGACGGATGAACCCGGCAAGCAGCATTGCCTGTGAAACAATCAGGAATGGCCATGCCGGCCAGAAACTTGGCCCTCCACTGTTCCAGCCTGTTGCAGAAAGAGAAAAAGGCAGAGAGGAAATTCCCCATGCCCCAATAAACAGTGCACGTTTAATCCATTTGTTATTCTCAGAAGATAAGAACAAGGCACTGCCGGATAAGATCAGAGCACATCCCCATGCCGCCGCGCCGATGGGATTGGCCCGTAGCGCGGCCGCAATCGCAAGCGAACCCATTC
This sequence comes from Anaerolineales bacterium, assembly GCA_036741855.1. Lineage (GTDB taxonomy): Bacteria > Chloroflexota > Anaerolineae > Anaerolineales > Villigracilaceae > Defluviilinea. The sequence continues at coordinate 248 of DAINRK010000225.1, read as the reverse complement.
CAATTAGCCAATAGGGCCTGCCCGTAAGTTCATCAGGCGCGCGCAGCCACATCCAACTTCCGTAGACTGCGCCGAGCGATACTAACATTAACAAATAAGGCGTAAACGGTGAAGTGACACTGCTTGATGGAATTCGAGCAAGCAGAATCAGGCTTGATGCAGCAGAGATCATTCGCAGTCCTGTTCCAAAGCCACGCCTAATGGATGACTCACTGGGATACGGCAGATGAAGCGGTAATACCCCAATA
>DAINRK010000224.1:0-7270 GCA_036741855.1 Anaerolineales bacterium | reverse complement strand
TTATTCAACTGTTTACATGTAAAGTAGGCTTTTTCCCATTCACCGGCTTTTTCATAGGCTTGAACCATCCGTTCGAGGATGGCATTTACTTCGTGGGGACGTTCCTCTCTTAAGCGGGTTTGCAGGAACTCGCGAAAGAGGTGATGATAGCGAAGCCAGCGTCCATCCGACCCCAATGGGAGAACGAACAAATTCTTCTCCAAAATCAGGCTCAAGAGATCATACCAGTTTTGACGTTCAGCATAGAACGGACCCAGCATAATCTCACAAAAATCTGCACTGAACTCTTCTGGCAGAGAAGTGCGCAGGAGAAATTCCCGTATATGCGCAGGCTGTTGATCGAGGACCTGCTTACCAAGGTAAGCGAATGTATCTACACCTGAGACACGAGGCATACCTGGCATGTTGGCAAGCACCATGCCTGTAATCCAACCGCTTGTTTGGTCGACGAACTCCTGTGCTGTTTCATCTGAAAGATGTTGATGATGGTTTTGTGCATATAAAGCCTGCACTTCGCGGGGAATAAAGGCCAGCTCAGCATGGCTGAGTCCGGCCACCTGCTCACGCGCAACCATCAGAGTCACATCGTCCAATGAAGGCAAAGTTCTTGAAGAAAGGAGGATATGACAATTTTCCACAACCAATTCAAGAAAACGATTTAATAAGGTGGAAATGACTGGAACGTCATCCAGAAGATGATAATCTTCAATGATCAGGAGAAAATCATTTTCAACGCAATCATAAAGTTCGTTGGTAAGTGTCACCAGCAGCGATTCCGTGTCCTGTTCAATGGATTTCAAGCGATTTAATTGGAGTTGTGAAGCCTCGCCTACACCAGGAAACTTTTCCGCCAAGGTAGCGATCAAATATGCCATAAACCGTTGAGGATCGCGATCCAGTGGATCAAGCGAAAGCCAGCAGACAGGCATATTGATATTGTGCGCCAGGTCAATTAAAAGCGAAGTCTTGCCATATCCTGCAGGAGCAGAAAGGAGAATAAGCTTATTATCCAACAAGGCCCTGAGACTCTCCAGCAAGCGAGGTCGGGAGAGTAGTTCGGGACGACGATTTGGAACGATGAGCTTGGTCTTGCTGATAGGAATGGATTTGGTGGGCATTCGCTCAGATGAAACTCCTCTAATTTTATGTGTTTCTTGAAGATTTTTCATCTGAATTTCATCACAATTTTCCCAGTGCCTGGTTTGGTCCTAAGTGCGAATGCCAGTAACTTGCGTATCTAACTTAACACTTTACTACCCTATTGGCTAGTTTGAGATAAATTATGTTTCATTAATTTTCATGTAACACTTCTAACATGCGTGCGTGGATGCCAGGTGCAGAAGCAAGGATGGATTGAGGCGGAGATATATAATCGTCGCCACCCTCAACATTTGACACTAAGGCGCCTGCCTCTTCACAGATCAGGCCGCCCGCTGCTACGTCCCAGGGGTTGAGGGCAAGTTCCCAAAAGCCATCAAAACGACCAGCGCCTACATATGCGAGGTCCAACGCGGCAGAGCCGAGTCTGCGCACGCCGCGCGAAAGTTTACCAAATTTTATGAAGTTGGAAAAGTTGTCCTGCGGGGTATCCCAGGCATTATAGGGAAAACCAGTCGCAAGAAGACTCTGTTGAAGCTCTGTCGTGGTCGATGCGTTTAAAGGACGCCCATTGAGATATGCGCCTTTGCCACGTTCGGCAATAAACATTTCGTCACGCATAGGATCGTAAACGGCAGCCAGGCTTAAACTAGAGCTAAGAGCTGTAGAGGTGTTTCGTCGCCTGGCATAGGCAATGGAAACACAAAAGACCGGGATGTTATGTGCATAATTCACCGTTCCATCCAAAGGATCGATATACCAGATGTGTTCATCGTTGCCTTGAATGACACCACTCTCTTCCGAAAAGATATGATGATCAGGATAATCTTTTTGAATTCTACCAAGCAAAAATTCTTCAGATTGATGATCGATCTCAGTGACAAGGTCTATCACACCCTTGTAGTCCACCTCATGTTCCTTTTCATAACCTGCACGAAGGATTCCGCCCGCTTCACGTGCCAGGTCTTCAACATACGATAATGTGGGTACCATAAAGCCTTCTTAGACGCTCCAAGATGGGATAAACCCATGGCGGAGTAACCACTTGATAGAATTACTTTTTCAGTTCTTCGAGAGTTTTATAAATATCAAAAAGTTCAGTCTGGATTTCATCACGGTCGCGCATGGATTGTTGCAACAATGCTTCGAACGCAGGCTTTTGATCATGTGGCAGGGTAGGTAATAATCGTTCGGCGCGTGCGATCTGCGTATTCTTGTGGCGTAGCTTATTTTCAAGTCGAGTACGGTATCCGTTATAGAACCTTTCCATATCGAGTGGATGCGGCTGGGTGAACGGCTGTTGTGTCACTAACTCCGCGACTGTCAGTAAAAAGTCTTCCGTATCGATGGGCTTTTCCATGAAGCGCGCCGCGCCAAGGCTTAACGCAAAATCCTTGTCTTCCGGGGTTACATAAGTCGCTGAAAGGAAAACTACAGGGATGGAACGTGTCTCATGATTGAGACGCAGTTTCTGAACAAATGCGTAACCATCCATCTTGGGCATCAGGATGTCCGTGATGATCAACACTGGTCTTTGACGTGCAATTACCTCAAGCGCCTCCTCCCCATTGCGGGCAGTAATCACTGCATAACCCTTGAACCGCAATGTGACTTCCAGCAGCTCAAGAACATTTGGGACATCTTCCACGATCAGAATGGGGCCATATAATGTGCTCATATTATGATTTTACCGCTTGTCTCATTAATAAGTAATCTTTTCAATTGTTTTGTAAGCCAAAATCTAAACTTCAAGTTTACTTTATTATGCGGCAATTTGTAGTCGCGTTCCAAATGAACAACAAGAGCGCCTCCCTCTTTGACATGAAACTGTTACCGTTTAATTTGCGCCATCTCATGTGAAACCTACAATTGGCAATTTGGTAATCCGCCATTGCGGGATGAAATTCCGCACTACGAGAAATAATCTACTCACTCCAAACGCGTGATCCCAATGCCGAACGGATGAACTCCACCGCGAGCAATGCAGTTTGATTCTGCACATCCAGGATGGGATTCACTTCAACAAGATCCATACCGATCAGTTTGCCTGTTTCTGCAACGACTTCACCGACAAGATGAGCTTCGCGATACGTCAACCCACCGGGGACAGGTGTACCGACACCCGGCGCGTGATTGGGATCAAGTGCATCCATATCAAAAGAAATATAAATACCATCCGCGTCACTACTTACTCGTTCCAGTGCTTTTTCAAGTGCGGCCGGCATGCCGATGCGGTCAATTTGTTCCATACTTTGTACCAGCACACCAGCAGAGCGTAAATTTTCTTTTTCACCCGGGTCCAGTTCCCGAGCTCCGATAACGGCGACCCGCTTCGGGTCCACAACGGGAGGCGTTTCATCCCATAACGAGACCAGGCTTGGGTCACCGAGTCCGCATAATGCCGCGAGAGGCATCCCGTGAATATTTCCCGAAGGGGTTGTCTCATGCGTGTTGAAATCGGCATGAGCATCGATCCAGATAACACCGAGCTTTCGGTGTTTTGCTGCACCGCGAATCGACCCAACTGACAAACTATGGTCGCCGCCTAGCACGAGAGGGAATCGCCCACCTTGAAGGGATGTTGCGACGGCTCCTGCGATGCGCCTCCCCATCGGAATGATGCAATCAAGATATTTCAGTTTGGGATCCGTGACCTGACATGTTTCCTGAATGGGAACTTCGATATTGCCTTTATCTTCCACAGTATGACCCAGTTCCTCCAGCCTTTGACGAAGATGCGCATATCGTATCGCACTAGGACCCATATCCACACCGCGGCGATCTGCGCCAAGATCAATGGGCACACCGATAATATCTATTTGCATGAATTCATCTCCTTAGATATCTTTCGCATCGTTTATCTCTTTGCGGGTGAGATATGCTGTTACTTTATTCCGCCCCGCATCTTTGGAACGATATAAAGCCTTATCTGCAGCTTGCAGTATTAAATCCCCAGTGTGACCGTGCTGAGGGAAGGTTGCTACACCAGCTGAGAAAGTGGTGGAAAATTTCATCCCTTCATATTCAACAGCAGTTTCCGAAAAATCCTGCCGCCATGTCTCTGCACGTTCATAACCAATTTCATGGACGGTATTCGGCATGAGGATAACGAACTCCTCACCACCATAGCGGCAGATAACATCCCCGCGCCGCGTATGTTCGACAAGAAAAGTGGCAAAGGCTTGCAGAACCACGTCCCCACATTTGTGGCCATAGTTATCATTGAATTGTTTGAAATTGTCCAGATCCATCATCACGATGGATACAGATGCTTTTTCACGCGCTGCACGAGCAATTTCGTTCTCAAGAAATTCAACCATGTAACGGCGGTTGTAAACGTCTGTAAGTGGATCTCTGATCGCCTGTTGTTCCAATTCATCACGAAGATGCTCAATCTCCTCCAGTTGACGCGTAAGTGCATCATTTGCGTATATGAGGTCGTTTTCCAGCCATTTGCGATCTGTGATATCGTGTGCCACAATAAGGCGTCCCTCAAGCACATTGAACCGGTTGTAGAGAGCGGATACGTTCAATTCGAGGGTACGCGGTGGGTCGCCAGGGATTTGAATTTCCTCATGCGTCTCATTTGATGTCAAAAAACGGTTGATAAGTTGGGGCCATTCATGGAACACTTCCATCGGATCTTTGCCCACGATCTCATCAAGTGTTTTTCCCAGCCATTCCTGCGCGGTTTTGTTCGCATCTAACACACGATCATGCGCGTCAACAACCACCACCATTTCAGGAATATATTCAAGCACAACATGGCGAGCAATGGGCATCAGATCGAACAGGTGTAGACCAAAAACGCCTGCACTGATGAGAAAAGCAGTCACAGTAAATGAGATTGGAGTCAGATCAATTGGGATGGATGAAGAAGCCGTTTCGGAAGCAACCTGATAAAAGATATTTGTCACTAGTGGAATCAAAACAGCACCAACGAGGATTGCCATTTGCTCACGGTAAATATTTCGGTATTCAATAAATTGCCAGATCAGCAATCCAATTCCTGTGAGGTTAAGAACATACGAATGGACAAGCGCGACCAAATACCAGGGACCACGCTCGATGACGAGGGGACCCGTGCCTTCAGAAATGGGGAAGATGGAGGCGTAATAAAAATCGAACCAATCGCCTGACAATAATAAAGCCCAGGATATCAATGGAATGATAAAGAACAAGGCGCCTGTTGACTTATTCAACCATTTATCGAGCCGCGTATATTGCAGAGTAAAAAAGAACCAAAACACTGGCACAGTTAGAATACCAAGGTTTTCCAGTTTCAACCAATAGCGTTTGGCTTCAAGCGACGTCGAAAGCGTGATCATGGCATAACAAAAAGCCCAGACCGCCAAGCCAATTAACATCCATATCATGGCGTTACGTCCAGGCGTCGGAAGCCTTCGACTTAACAAGACCGCGATGAGCAACGCAATCACTGCGTTCAAGATAAGAACGGTCGCGAAGGCCAGCCACTGATTGTTCAAAGAATTTACCTGTGCAAAAAATGACGGGCGAGGTCCCGTCAGGTGAATTTTACTCCGTTGCAAACAATTTCAACCGCGGAGAAAGAAGCTACGCAGTGCGATAGTAACCCACGTCCACGGAATAGACCCTCCCCCGTTTGATAACTTGCCGAACGAGATTCGTCCCATAACGATAACCGAGATGGCGATAATCTGGGACCGATAGAATCAACATGTCTGCCTGTTTGCCGACTTCGATGGAGCCAATCGTATCGGACCTGCGGATTGCGTGCGCGGCATTGATCGTTGCAGCGGAGATAGCTTGCGCGGGAGTCAATTTCATAGCCCGACAGGCAAGCGCGATCACAAATTGCATGGACTCATTCCATGAGGTGCCAGGATTGCAGTCTGTTGCTAGGGCAATGATTGCGTCCGCTTCAATTAATTTGTGCGCGGGGGTGTAGTCTTTTTCAGCGAGTCCAAAAGGCGTGCAGGGCAAAGAGACGGCCACAGTATCTGATTTTCCCAACGCAGCAATATCTGCATCAGAGGTTTTCACGAGGTGATCTGCGGACGCTGCGTCCAATTCCACCGCGAGTGACGCGCCACCGAGATTGTCGAACTCGTCCGCATGGATCTTGAGAGGGAATCCCAATGACGCGGCTTTGGTAAGGATTTGACGCGATTGATCGAGGTCAAAGGCTTTGGTTTCACAGAAGACATCTACAAATGGTAGGGGCAAGCGCGGCGCGTGAACTTCCCACCATTGACAGAGCGTTGGCAACATCGTGTCGCAAACAAGGTCTGTGTAGCCTTGCGGATCATCTTTGAATTCGGGTGCGATAGCATGTGCGCCGAGGAAGGTGATGGCAAGGTCAAGCGGAGATTCGTCGTCGAGGGCCAGCAGGGCTTTGAGCAGGCGTAGCTCGGTCGCGGTTTGCAACCCATAACCCGTCTTAGCCTCGGCAGTCGTCGTGCCGTGTGCGAACATTCGAAAGAGGCGCGGACGTGTCTGCGCGATAAGCGATTCAATGGATGCCGTACGCGTCTGCCTGACTGTCGAGATGATTCCGCCTCCTGCCGCGAGAATTTCGAGATATGGTGTTCCCGCCATCTTCAACTCGAATTCATTGGCACGGTCACCTCCCCAAATGACATGCGTATGCGGATCCACAAATCCTGGAATGAGGACGCAACCACTCGCGTCGAGAGTCGGTTCATCAGTAAAAGAGGCCTTGAGTTCCGCTGTAGTCCCCACAGCAATGATCTTTTCGTCGCGCACGACAACCGCGCCGTCTTCGATGATACCTAATGAACCGAGAGATTTTCCGCGTTGCGGTCCGCCAGCGAGGGTGAGGAGTTGGGAGGAGGAGTGAATAAGCATATAGGTAACTAGAGATTAGTGGTTGGAGGTTGGAGATGAGCGCTTGGTGAGATAATTTAACCACATAGTGAAGGATGGTGATAGGCAAAACCTTTGACAGCCATGCTACACTATTAATCCGCAGGCGTCTCATGCCATTTAGTCCAGTCTTTCCATCACAGGATTAGCAAATTTTCTTTGCCAAGGAGGAGATTCATGAAAGTTTTTTATCTCGTTTTGACTTGTTCCTTGCTGATAGGGTGTGGACTTTCACCTGAACAACTCACTACAACAGCAGTAGCAGCGCAGACATTGACTCAAAAGGCTGTACAGACTGCCACCC